>JAKQYG010000400.1 GCA_023356515.1 Trichodesmium sp. MAG_R04
GTAATTTTTTCTCTATTATCTACTCCTAATTTTTGATTAATTAGTTCCACTATTCCTATCTCATCAATTAACCCTGCAACATGCTACCTTTGGTCAAGATTTAGCAGGCACAGATCCAATGATTGTTCCTGCTACTAATCCTAAATTTGGAGATTATCAATGTAACTTAGCAATGTCTTTAGCTAAAAAATTAAAGGATAAACCAAGGGTCATTGCTACTCAAATTATTAACAATCTTGATATAACCGACTATTTTTATCCACCAGAAGTTGCTGGACCTGGTTTCATTAATTTTAGTCTTAAACCAGAATATATCGAAAGTTCCCTAGAAACAAAAATTAAAGATGAACAACTAAATATTTTCCCAACTAGAAATCCTCAGCGAGTTGTAATAGATTTTTCTAGTCCTAATATTGCTAAAGAAATGCATGTTGGACATTTAAGGTCAACAATTATCGGAGATTCTTTAGCAAGGGTACTAGAATTTCAGGGGCATAATGTATTAAGGCTAAATCATGTAGGAGACTGGGGTACTCAGTTTGGAATGTTAATTACTTATTTACGGGAATCTTTTCCGGAAGCTTTGAAGACTGCTAATGTTTTAGAAATAGGAGATTTAGTTGCTTTTTATAAGCAGTCAAAAAAACGGTTTGATGAAGATAAAGATTTTCAGAAAAAATCTAGACAAGAAGTAGTAAATTTACAAACTGGTGTTGAGGATAGTCGTTATGCTTGGCAAATTTTATGTAATCAATCTCGGCGGGAATTTCAAGTTATTTATGATTTACTTGATATTAAGTTGAATGAGCGGGGAGAGTCTTTTTACAATTCTATGTTGCCTGGAATTGTGAAAGAATTAAATAAGTTGGGTTTATTGGAAGAAAATGATGGGGCTCAATGTGTATTTTTGTCAGGATTTACTAATAAAAAAGGTGAGAGCTTACCTTTAATTGTACAGAAGTCTGATGGTGGTTATAATTATGCGACAACTGATTTAGCTGCCTTAGTTCATCGGATTGAAAAAGAAGAAGCAACTCGATTAATTTATGTTACGGATGCTGGTCAAGCTAATCATTTTTCTCAAGTTTGGAAGGTAGCAAAAAAGGCTGGTTGGATACCAGAAAATGTAGAAATTGTTCATGTTTCCTTTGGTTTAGTTTTGGGAGAAGATGGGAAAAAATTAAAGACTCGTTCTGGAGAAACTGTGAGGTTGAGAGAATTGTTAGACGAGGCTATAAAGAAAGCGCGGAATGATTTGGAGAAAAGACTCAAAGAAGAAAAGCGTTTAGAGAGTGAAGAGTTTATTGAAAATGTTGCTCAGGTTGTTGGTTTAAGTGCAGTTAAATATGCAGATTTGAGTCAAAACCGGAATAGTAATTATGTATTTAATTTTGATAAAATGTTAGCTTTGCAAGGTAATACTGCTCCTTATTTATTATACGCTTATGTGAGGGTTCAAGGAATTGCTCGTAAGGGAGAAATTAATTTTGAAAAGTTGAGAAATAAGGCAAAAATTATTTTGCAGGATGACCCAGAGTTAGTCTTAGGAAAACATTTATTACAATTGAATGAAGTATTGAATATAGTTGCTGTTGAATTATTACCTAATCGTCTTTGTGAATATTTGTATGAATTGAGTGAAAAGTTTAATAAGTTCTTTGAAAATTGCCCGGTTTTAAAATCGGATGAACCTTTACGTACTTCTCGGTTATTGTTGTGTGATGTAACGGCAAGAACTTTAAAGTTGGGGTTGTCCTTATTGGGAATTTCTGTTTTGGAAAGGATGTGATTTGTACCTCAAATTTAATTTTTTTGTATCTTTCTCTAGATAAAAAGTTTGGTTTAGTAAAGTGAGAAAAATTGAAAGTTCAATGCCTTCGAATAATTCCTAATTTACTATTTAGCAAGTAACTATAGAAAATTGAAAATTCATATTAGTTGCATTCACTGCCTTCTAGAAAAAATTTCAATTTCCCCTTCCTTTTACTAAAGGTTTATAATAATGATAAGCTGTTGAGTATTTAAACAACCTATCTTCTATCTTACCACTTACTGTATAAAATTTTTACTTTAACTGGTTTTTATTAGAATAGGCAATCGAAAGTAGTTTGCCGCTTAAATACATATGCTATCATAGAATATGAGAGCAACAAAATTTTGAAATTTAAATTTAAGTCTTAAATTGATTCATTCAATTAAGACTGCTATTAAGAAAACAGTCAGAGGTGCAAGTATTGGTAATTTTCAATCCATAGTTTTATTCTATAGTTATGCTTAAGAAGAAAATCTTAATCGTAGATGACTGCGAAATTGTCAGAATATTATATTCCCGTATCCTGGCAAGTATAGGATTAGATATTACATTAGCAAGTAATGGTTTGGAGGCACTAGAAAAAGTAAAACTATACAACCCTGACTTGGTGATTTTAGACATTATCATGCCGGAAATGAATGGATATCAAGTTTGTCGTCAAATTAAATATGATTCTCAGACTATGAATATACCTGTAGTTTTTTGTTCTAATAAAAGTGCAGAAGTTGATGTGTATTGGGCCATGAAACAAGGTGCTGATGGCTATATTAGTAAGCCCGTCGGAAAGTATGAACTAATGACATTAATGGCAAGATTTAATATGATTCAAAATGTGAATGAAAAATATAGTTATCAGTGTCTTTATAAGCAGGGACGGGTTAGAATTTTGCCCCTATAAATTAGGATTTAAGTCAAATTATTGAGCAAGGTATTGTGTTTTTTAGTAGTTAGTATAAATACTTAAATTAAAATCAATTATATTGTTTTTCTAACTAAAAACACCCTGGTCTAAATTTCTATAAATTACTTCTAATAGAAATAAACCTGCTACAGAATTTCCTTGTTGATCAAGAGGTGGACTATAACAAACAATTACTCCTTTGTTTGGAACTAACCCTAAAATAATTCCACTAACACTAGATTTAAGTGGAACTCCTATATCTATAGTATAACGATTTGATGTTTCATATAAACCACAAGTAGTCATTAGCGCTTTAACTGTACAACAGTGTTTTTGCCATTCAGGATGAGGTGACTGTACTAGCAATATTCCTAGAGTGGCTATATCAAAAATCCTACCAGATAAACAACAGATTTGATTGTAAGTGTCTAAAGTAATTTCTGCATCTTTTATATAACCAGATTCTACTAATTTTTTAGCTATAGCTTGATTATTCTGATTAGGTAAAGAACGAACCGAAGCCAAGACATTTTTATCTAAAAATAATTGACAATTTCCGTAATTATTGAGCCAATAACAAAAATTATTACTCCTTTCTATAGCGGTATTTCCTGGTAGTAATGATGATAAAGTTATTGCTCCACTATTAATCATAGGATTTCTCGGCCATCCCCCATCAACTTCTAGTTGTTCTAAAGAATTGAATGGCTTTTTTGAAGGTTTTCTACCAACCTTTTTAAATACAAATTCATTACCAAATTTAGATAATAAATAAAATAACAAAAATGGTTTAATGATACTCATAAAAGGAACCTTGATTTTCATATTTCCTAATGAAATGATATAATTATCAGTACTTTGTAAAAGTATCGCAAAATTGTTAGGATTAGCCTCTGCAAGTAAGGGAATATAGTTGGGTAAATGGCCATATTTAGCTTTAGTTAATGCTTGTTTTACCCAAATATCTAGTTGTTCTTGATTAATGTTTGATAAACTTTTAAACATATTATTTGATATGAAAAAGCTAATTGTAATTACAGGGATAAGTCGGGGTTTAGGTAGAGCGATGACTGAAGAATTTATTAATTTAGGTCATACTGTTATTGGTTGCGCTCGTTCTAAGTCTGCTGTGGATAATTTAACTAATAAATATGCTAATTCACATCAGTTTAGTTGTGTAAATGTAGCAGATAAAAATTCTGTGGAAGAGTGGGCACGGTATACACTAACTAATTATTCACCGCCAGATTTATTAATAAATAATGCAGCCATAATTAATCAACCTGCACCTGTTTGGAAAGTTGATAGTGAGGAATTTTCCCAATTAATTGATATTAATATTAAAGGTGTGGCTAATGTGATACGTCATTTTGTGCCAGCTATGATTTCTAGGGGAAGTGGTATTATTGTCAATATTAGTTCTGGGTGGGGACGTTCTACTTCTCCA
>JAKQYG010000401.1 GCA_023356515.1 Trichodesmium sp. MAG_R04
GAGATTAGAGAAAAAATGGCTAGGGAAATACTTGACTACTTAAATGCATTACATGGAGAAGCTGTTAATCACTGTGAAAATAATTTAGACAACATATTTGCAGAACCAGCAAAAACTGCTTTTTATGAAGTAGAAGATTTTGTTGACCGTGTTTTACGTTCTGAAGATGTAAAATACGAATGGGACGCCTTTATTTACCAGTATAAAAGTTTTATTTGGCCGAAAGAATATGGACAAGACCCAGATAGCCAACGTCAACAAAATTGGCAGAATTCGCTTAAAGAAACTACCAAAATAAATAAGATAGAAAAACTGAAATTTTTGCAGTAACTAAAATTAACTAGGAGAACTAAAATTATGGCTATGCCTGAAATTGTGACTACAATGTTAGGAGCAAGTGGTGTTGGTAAAACTACACTTTTAACCTCAATTTACGAACAGTTTAGCAAGATTAAAGAGGTAAATTTTGAATTTACACCAGATCCTGATACTGAAGAAATTCTCCAAAAAAATCTCCGAGATCTCCAGAGTATGGAAGATAAGGTTATAGCTAAAGAAGGTGAGAGAGGAATAGAAGGAACACGTGCTGTTGCCGGACCAGAATCTTTGCCAGAATTTGCATTTTATCTATCCAAAAGAGAACGTCAATTACTTAAATTAAGTTTTCGAGATTATCCAGGCAGTTATGTTTTAAAAGACAATCCTAAAGGTAGACAATATTTGAAAAGTTTGCTGCAAGAATCTACCGCAGCAATTATTTCTATAGATACTCCAGCAATGATTGAACCTCATAAACCTGATTCTTTAAATAGGAAAAATTGGGATTTACTAAAAGATAAAAGTGGCAGGTGGCATAATGCTAAAAACCATCCAGAAGAAATTTTGAGTTTATTTAAATCTGCTTATACAAACTTAAAAGAGCCTAAATTAGTAATTTTAGCTCCTGTAAAATGTGAAACTTACGTTCAAACTCCAGAATCTGCTACTAAACTTTTAGGATGTATAAAAGATAAATATTCACCCTTGCTAAAGTTTCTCAGTGACCCCAGTCGGAAAGATAATATAGCTGTAGTTACTACACCAATACAAACAGTAGGATGTTTGTTTTTTTCCCACTACTTTATTGAAGATTTTAATAAACCTCGGTTTGTATTTAAAAAGAATAACAGTATGGATACTTACAATCCTAAAGATAGTGATCATTTACTCCGATATCTTTTAAGCTTTTTACTTAAACGGCATAATGATCAGCAAATTTATCAGCGATCGCCTATTTTGAGAAGTGTCCGCGATATTTTTCATCAACAAAGTATCTTCGAGGAAGCTGTTAAACAATTCGCCAAAACTAGGAAAAGTACAGATGGTTTTGCGATATTACAGGGAAGAGAATTGTTAGAGATTAAAGAATAAGTTATGGAGGGCAAGAGTAAAACTATGAAGATTTACGTTCAAAGTCGTGGCTATGACCAAGATAAAGATTACCATTGGATAAGAGTTGCTGAAGGCGGAATAGTTAAAGAAGAAATACCTCCTCTATCAAAAAATGCTATTTCTTTAATCGAAAATAGCTATCCATCAGTAGTTTTAGAGAGGTTACCGGAGTCATCTTTGTTATTATTGATAACTGGTCTCAAACCTGAGAAACGTTTGGATATTATTGGTCGGCAAATTAGAATTGATTTGGCGTTTGTAGACGAAGACACTGATCATAATGAAATGATTTTGCGTCAGTTAGCTATCCGTGCTTTAGTCGATGAAAAATGTAAATTACTAACTGAAAATATTAGTTCATGTGTGGAGTTATTAAAAAATCCAGACTTATTACAGATCAATTTAGAAGATGTTGATAAAGTTAAAGTTAGTTTTGAAAAAAGTGATTTTCAGAATCAGCAAAGCTTGGCAAGAAAGTTGAATTTGTCAGAGGAAATAGTCAGTAATTTTTTTAATGGAAAAGCTATTAATGCTGAATATTTTGCCAAAATTTACAATATATTAGAACTGAATTTAAGTAAAGTAAAAGAAATTTACTTGCCTCCAAATATGGAATATCCTCCTAATGAGGATAATATTTATTCCTGTTTTGTCAAGTACGGTTTCTATGTTTCCTTTTCAAAACTATTAGAAGTTATTTCTGTAGAGAAAATAGAAGAAAATTTAGCAAATAAAGCTGCAAATTATATTAGGAAAATTGGTCCTAATATACCAGAATTAAGAGAGCAACTTGCAGAGGAAATCAAATTTTCTAAATTACCATCAGAGATAGCTCCTCTATTAGTAGTTACAGGATTTAAAAAAATGGAAATTATGATAGAAGCTCAAATATGGCGTGGTTTATCAAAACTTGTAGATACTGATGGTTGGACAGAAATTCCTCAAGCTAAATTCAAGGAAAAAATGTCTTTATCTGTTATGATAGAGATAGTTTCATTATGGTTGAAATCTCTAGTCAAAACAATGTCAAATGTTAAAAGTTTAGAAAATTTAGAAGATAAAAGTAAAGATGAAGGGAGCTAATACAATAATCAACCATGATATAGAGATCAATTTAACCAATTTTTCATGTTTAAATTTCTGCAAGATGTAATAATTAAACGACTAAAAGGTGTAGTCGAACAACTACGCAGAATAAAAAAAAACGATGAGGAAAGGCATAAGACCCAGAACTTATCTACTGAGACCAAAATAGATACCAGTGGGAAAATTTATAATGTTATTGAAACTTATGAAGTTTCTACTCCCACAGAAGAAACAAAACAAATAGTTACAAAAAGGAGAAGTATTGTGCCTAACAAAAAAATTTATAACCGCAAGGTTTATATGTTGATTGACCAAAGCGGTTCAATGGTGAGGAGAGACCCTTTATTCGAAAATGAGCGTCGTTGGAAGGCTATTGCAGAAGTTATAGAAGGTCATGTTTATAACATTCTCAGTCAACAAGGCATGAATGATGAAAACATTTGCGATGAAATTACTGTAACATTTTTCAGTCCAAATCGTCCCCCAACAGTAAGTCGTCCTATTCAAGATGATGCTCAAGTATCTGCTCTATTTCAAGAAAACCAACCTGATAGTAACACTTTTTTAACTCCTGCTTTTCAACAAATTGTCGGACAATGGTTTGGTACGCGAAGGCCAAATGAAGGAGGATTTATAATTATCTATACAGATGGAGAAATTGACGATCGCGATACTTTTGTCAACTCTGTTGAAGAAACTTGCCGAAAGCTTAACAATCAAGACGAATTAAAAGTTGTAATTATTGGATTTGGTAGTGATGTTAATCGCGATCCCAAATTTTATTTAAACCTTGATGCAAACATGAAGTCATTTACAGATAGAAACTCAAAACCATGCAACATTGTTGTATTTGATTTGTTAAATAAAATGGACGGTATAATTGACTTACTTAGCCGTCAATTGGAAGACACAAAGGCAGGTTTACCTAAGTGGGGTAAAGAGTTTTGTCCTGATTTGTACGATTAACTAACTAATAATCTAATTTATAAATAATAGCGATCGCTCCTCTGGCAATAAATAGATTTTCTAGTTATAGAAGTAGATTCTGAAGTAGCGATGACTTCTAGCCCACATTCAGCACCACAAATATACTATAAGTACTTAACAGCTTATTATTGTATTCGAGGAAAGTTTCAAATAATATCATGTCCGGATAATTAGGGTTTGCTGAAAAAGTATTTTAAGGAGCAGAGGAGTGGGTAGTAGGGAGGTTGCATGCATCGTCCCTACAGAGGAACTTGTCCCTTCATTTTTCTGCCATGGGAGTAACCGAAATCCTAACTTTTTCAGCTTAAACCACCGAACTTCTGATACTTTTTACTGACAAAATAAGACTAAAGCCTTTATATGTCAATGCTTTTATAATTAATCAGCAAGCCCTAATTAGTAATAAAAAAACTTCCTTCTCTTCCCTACTGACTCTTGTAAGGGCATTTTATGTCGCGCAGCGTTAACGAAGTATGCCCAAGCAAAACAACCGTTCGCCTTCAACCGGAGATAATATAATTCATCAATTAAGGACTGAGGTATAAATGATGTACTACTAGGTTAATTAGATTTGTCAAAGCAATTTTTTGCTGTCTAAACTGATAAATATCAAAAGTATCAGTAGAGATAATTTCTAATGAATAACCTTTTAAAA
>JAKQYG010000402.1 GCA_023356515.1 Trichodesmium sp. MAG_R04
CATTTTGTAACCTTGTTTTTATAGATATTACTTTTAATATCTATCCGAAAAGAACTAATTATAGTATTGACAATCTCATTTTGAGAGTACGCTACATATAGCGTACCTGCGTAAGTCCTGAAGAAATTAAATACAATGCTTTAGTCAAAGATGAAGATTTGGCAGATCTCTGGACAGCCAATAACAATGCTCGAAATTACATGATTATTGGTGATCCAGCCGTCAAGCTTTGTGGAGTGATAAATAAAGCCTTTAATACTGAACAGATAGATGCTCAAGCCGTTGTCCTATCTTCTATAGAGAATTCTAGGTCTACATCTTTACAACAACCTGAGTTAAAACAAGATATCCCAGATAATATTCGGAATTTAGTTACAAATTTGGAACAACAAATTAAAAGACTAAAACAACGGGTTGAGGGACTGGAACTAGAGCTAAAACATCTTCGAGAGCAGAATGATTTATTACGTCAACAAATTAATGCGTTATTTAAGTGAGTTGATACAGTAGTCTTATTGTCTTTACCTAAGTTATACTTAATTCAGAATTCGGTCCCTTTTAAAGCAAAATCAAGCTAAAATAATAATAATTATAACTAACTCAAAGTTATTTTAGGAGCCATTAATATGCTGCGTAAATTAATCGTTTTGTTTATGTGCTTAACATTGTCTTGGACAACCGTCGCCTGTGGCGGTTCCAACACTAGCTCATATCAAAACTCAAATTCCCAGACCTTATCTAATCAAAAACGTAACCAAGTAACTGAAGGAGAATATCCGGTACAACAAGCAACCTATAATGATGCTAATGGCGAATATTCTCTCATGTTGTTGAATACCCCCCCCGGTAAACCACCAATTTATAGCACTACAGATTTGCAAATGGCAAGTTTAACTGAGGAGGAAATTCAAGAAGGCAAAACTAATTATGCTAATATTAATAGCGATCAAGCTAGTTTGCATATTAAATCAGACTTTAAAATTGAATATGTACACAACGTAACCGAAACCCAAACTAATCCGCAAACAGGTAGACAAGAAACAGTTATTGTGCGCCGGGAGTCTAGCTTCTGGACACCTTTTGCAGGAGCAGTAGCAGGTCAAGTAGTTGGTGGGGCAATTAGTAATATGTTGTTCAGACCTCAATATTATGTGCCACCAGTTTATCAAGCAGGCCGAGTAATGACCGGTTACGGTGGATACGGCAATAGCTACAACCAAGCTGTTAACAGTTATCAAGAACGTTATCAAGCTCCACCAGTAGCGGTAAAAAATCGTCAAACCTTACGTTCTACAGGTGTAACTAATTCCACTCGTAGCACCACAACTCGTAAACAGCAACAAAATAATCGTTCTACAGGAAGTGGCGCTAGTAGTAGTAATTTACGTCGCTCAAATACGGCAAAACCTCGTCAAAAAACTCGTGGTTTTGGTAGTAGTGGATTTTCATCACCTTCACGTTATAGAAGAAGTTTTGGCCGTAGACGACGCTAATAAGTTTATGAGATTTATCTGAATTATTGTTGTAAAAATTAATTAATTTAATTAGGGGTGAACTATTGTTTTCCCCTACAATTATTTTATCAAAAGTTGATAAAGTTAGAACTTACAGAGGTGAACCTAGAAACCCAGTTTTTTTCTACATATCTATGTCTTAAAAACAATGATTAATCCTAAAAAACAGGTGTCTTTGCGTAAGTCCTATTAATTTTATATATAAACGATGTTGCTGAACATGATATAGCATCAAACCTACATTCTGTAAGACAAAATAGTATAGCATAAAGAGCAAGTAGTCAGTTTCTACTATTTGGTGTTTGAAATAATTGATTAGTAGTAGGAAGGACATAAATCAATAGAATTCAGTTAAGGCTAACAGGCAATACAGTTAAATTATAGTGCTTTGAAGTACATCCACGGGGGTAAGATGCCCGCACTGGTCATGCTGTGCAAAAATAAGTTTAGCTGACTATCTTTTTCGCGTCGGACTTTTAATTATTCTTGGGGGCTAATTCCTATTTCCAGATTTTTTTTTATTATCTCTCCCCTTTTTTATATTCACTAATTTTATCAAACAATGGTATTAATTAACTGGCAAGACTTAATAAAAGATATTAATTTTAAATATCAACAATGCCAAATTCATTCAAAAAATTCTCTAGCTTATGCTTATTCTTTAGGTCAATTATTATTAGAAACTCAATCTTTATTTTCTCCTACTGAATGGCAATCATGGCTTCAAAATAATTGCCATTTCTCGGAAGACTGCGCGGAAACTTATTTGCAAATAGCTCAAAGTTGGCCTAGTTTCCAGAAACAATTAGATATGTACAGAAAAGTTGATTTATCTGCTATCGAGGATAAATCCCAAATGCAATTTGTTGCCTCTGAGTCAAGAGATAATTTGCTAGAAGAGCTAGAAACGGAAGTCAACAAAGATATTTCGTCATTAAATAATGCTGAGGTTTTTACCACTTTTCACCCCAAATATGAAGAATCTGAAAATTACACAACAATTCATTTGTATATTCCCGGGAAAGTAGTTCCTAAAGCGCGTCCACGAGTTACTACTAATGGTACCTATTTACCATCTGGGTATCGTACCTGGAGAAATCAGGCAGAAGTAGAAATTTACCGTCAAGTTTCTGAGCTTAATTTAGAGGTAAGTTTACCGATTCAAAAAGCAGCTATTTCTATCAGTTTTTGTGGAAAACATCGCACTAATTCTGATTTAGATAATTTAGCAGGAGCTTGTCTTGATGCTTTAACATTGAATGGTGCGGGTGTACTTCAAGATGATCGTTTGAGTTGTATTCCTAAGCTGACTATTGAATATATTCCTCATATTAAAAAAACAGGGGTTTGGATTGAAATTGAAATACTTTCTAGGAAATAATAAAAAAAGCCGCAATATATTGCGGGAATCTTGCCTATACTACAAAGGTTTTCAGGACTTACAAACAAACCCAATTTATCAAAGAGAAAATTTACTTGGTTTAAACAACAATAATCAGAGTAATAAAGCAGGTTTCTTGTTGAGCTGCTTAAGTCCTAGTTTTATTCAGCAGTAAAAATTAATGTTCCTTTCTCAGCTTCTAAGCTATCACCAATTTTGTGCCCATCGTGAAAAGCAGCTAAAATTACATCACAAGTTTTTCCCCAATTAATTGTACCACTAGCATCAATACCAATTGCTCCTAAATCTCTTTTATGTTCATATGCCTCAGCAAATGAACGCTCAAAAGCTGCTTTAATGGAAAAACCATCCGTTACCCGAATCACAATTTTTGCAGCTAAACACTCATCAATAATATCTTCTCCAATGCCAGTACAACTAACTGCAGCACTACCAGTAGCATAATTTCCAGCAGGGGTCGCCGAGTCACTGACCCGACCAATTTTTTCAAAACCTTTTCCCCCAGTAGACGTACCTGCAGCTAATCTACCCTCTTGATCTAAAGCTACTACACCAATAGTACCAGTACCTGGAGATGCTGTAACCACATTCGCCATTTTTCTATTAAAATTTTGTTTACGGTCTTCAAGCCATTCATTTAATCGTTTATTTGTCAGGGGGTCATAAACTGGCATTTGTAATTCCCGCACAAATTCAGCAGCTCCATTATCTGATAATACGCGATCAGGCGATTCTTGTAATGCCCTAGCTAAATCAATGGGATTTTTAATCCGCGAGACATTTATAGCCCCACTAAACCGATGATTTAAACCATCCATCAAAGAAGCACTCATCCTGATTTGACCATCAGATTGTAGTACCGAACCGGTGCCAGCGTTAAAAATTGGGTTATCTTCTAACAGTTGGCAACCATATACAACTACATCTAGGGCAGTGGTGTCTTCTAGAAGGAGTTTATATAATTTATCTACTATTTGATGTAGAGATTTCCGAACAACCTCTAATTCTCCTTTTTCGTTAAGGGAACTACCGGCACCACCATGAATAATAAGCTTTGGCTGCATTTTTTTGTATTAACTACTACAGAATAACTTAAAGTTAGCTCATTCTACTATGTCTTGGTTTGTTTGTCAATCCCTTGTCAAGGAAACAAAAAAGGGAATAAGGCAAAGAGCAGGAGTTTCAATCCCGCACTGAACTTTAGTTCAGTGGCTACCGTTCAGGA
>JAKQYG010000403.1 GCA_023356515.1 Trichodesmium sp. MAG_R04
CGCTCAAAGAGATTTGGATTTTTTTTAAATCAGGAACAAAGAAATTATTCCATTAAAGTAATTGAAACTCTCAGCGGTATTCGGTTAATTAAATCAGTAAGTAGTGAAAATAGAGAATATGCAAAATTAAGAAAATTAATGCTTTCCCTAGAGAATATAGAATTGAAAGCAAAAATGAATTCAGATTTAATAAGTCCAGTAAATGAAGTGATAAGCATGATTACGGTAATCAGTATTTTATTATTAGGTAGATATTTATTTGCTGACCAAATTACAAATGTTTCTGCTATCCTACTTACTTATCTTTTAGTTCTGTTTCGCTTACTACCCATGGTATCCCAAATTAATGGAAGTCGCAATGCAATTGCCAAAGGTTCTGCTAGTTTTAAAATGGCCCTAGACTTATGGAGAAGAGATAACAAACCAATTATGAAACCTGGTTCCATACCTTTTCAAAAAGTGAAAAGTAAAATTAATTTTTACAAAATTTCTTTCTCTTATCCAGGTAATGACAATTTAGTTCTCAAAAATGTTGATATATCCTTACCTAGAGGTAAAACTTTGGCATTAGTGGGAAGTTCAGGGGCAGGTAAATCAACATTTGCTGATCTACTACCAAGATTTTATGACCCTATTTCTGGTTTCATTACTATAGATGGCATTGACTTGCGTGAGTTTGATATTACCAGTCTCAGGAAGAAAACCGGTATTGTTAGCCAAACTACTCATTTGTTTAACGATACGGTAAAAAATAATATTATTTATGCTTGTCCTGATGCTACAGAAAATGAAATTATTGAAGCAGTTAAACAAGCTAATGCTTATGATTTTATTATGGACTTGCCCAAGCAATGGGACACAGAAATAGGCGATCGCGGTGTCATGCTTTCAGGAGGTCAGCGACAAAGATTGGCCATTGCTAGGGCTTTATTACAAGATCCAGAAATATTAATCTTAGATGAGGCCACAAGTGCTCTTGATACAGTTTCTGAACGTTTGGTGCAGGAGGCCATTGAGAAATTAAGTCGCGATCGCACAGTTTTAGTGATTGCCCACCGTCTCTCAACAATTCAAAATGCGGATCAAATAGCTGTCTTAGACCAGGGAGAATTAGTTGAGATAGGTACTCATTCAGAACTTCTGAAAAAAGAAAATGGTTACTATCAGCGTTTATATTATCTACAGTTTTGCGGTCAGTCTGAAGCAGATGAATATATTGACCAGCAGAATTTAGCTAAGGCATCTTATGAAGCTCGTAGTTTTCTTAACAAAGTTATTGGCTCTTTAACATTACTAGCTAATGAAACAGTTGAGACATCTGAAGAAAGAATAGAACTTACTAAAGAAGCTTTTAAGTCATCAATTGATCTTCTAAAAACCTTAGAAATATTTGAAAACCAAACAACAAACTATAAGAAAGATAAGAATCATGTTACTATGAAAAACCCCAACGGGTAAGCATTTCTGGTAATTACTTCCCAAATTATATTCTCAACCTAGCTTTGATAATCTAGTACTAAATTCTAAGACTCCCATTTTTCTGATATCCATTCCTGTAAAATAGGGTTTACTAACTCTGGTGCTTCATCTTGAGGACAATGACCAACTCCAGGCAAAGGAATAAATTTTTCTACGGTTTTAAACTTGGCAAATTCTTTTCCCAGTTCAATATTTTCCCAAGGGTCTTCTTCTCCCCATAAAATTATGGCTGAACAGGGTAGTATAGGCAATAAATCTTCCGGTAAAGGCCCTTGAGAATAACCAGTAAAAGCTACAAAAATGTCAACTGCTCCCTCATCTTTTGCAGGTTTCAATATCAAATCAATTAATTCATCAGTAACTGCTTCAGAGCGTTTATATGCCTGTAATAATACTCCCTTAACAGTTTTCTTTGTGGCCAACTGCTTGAAAAATAACTGACTTATCCACTTGACTTTTAATAGCTTTTGTGCAAATCTAGTGCCTTGAGTACGATACCAAGGAAGAGTAGACCGTTTCCGTTCGTGGAGAAGTCTCAAAGAACAATTGATAATTCCTACCCCTAAAATAATATTGGGATTATCAACTGCCGTTTGCATTGCCACAATGCAACCAATGGAATTTCCCACAAGAAAAGCAGGAGCACCAACTATTTCTCTACAAAAATCACCAATTTGTTGACTCCAGGTTTCAAATGTATAGTTAACATATTGACTTGGGGTAGGTTTAGCTGAACCACCAAACCCAAGTAAGTCAATAGCATAACAGCGAAAATTTGCAGCTAATACAGGAATATTTTTGCGCCAATGTCTCCAAGAAGCCCCAAAACCATGTATTAATATCACAGGAGGTCCCTGTTCTCCTTGGCTGTGGTAGCATATTGGCCAGCTTCGCCATGTCCAAGTTTGTGTACCAATCATTTCAGTTATCGGTTAAGTGTCTAGGCAAAATTAATTACCTAATTTTATTCCTAAATCATGGGAAATATAGCGATTCTAAATTATATAGTCAAAAAAATGTCAACAATTTACCCTACATCACTTCTACCGTTCATTAGTTCAGAAATTAAGCCAGATTACACGACTGCCAAAGTAGTAATTGTACCAATTCCTTATGAAGCAACTACTACTTACAGAAGAGGTTGTGTCAATGGCCCGGCAGTATTATTAGATGCGTCTCAACAATTAGAATGTTATGACGAAGAATTAGATATGGAAACAGGTTTGGAAGTTGGTATCTACACCCATGAACCTATAGCAGATACTCGTAATGGAAACAAAATCTCTCCATTAGATATGCTAAAAGTTACTCAAGAAACAGTAGAAAAATTAGTAATTGATGGAAAATTTGTGATTGCTATAGGTGGAGAACATAGCATTACAAATGGGAT
This sequence comes from Trichodesmium sp. MAG_R04, assembly GCA_023356515.1. Lineage (GTDB taxonomy): Bacteria > Cyanobacteriota > Cyanobacteriia > Cyanobacteriales > Microcoleaceae > Trichodesmium. The sequence continues at coordinate 2,870 of JAKQYG010000403.1, forward strand.
AGTAAAAGCTTATAAGAAATTATATTTGGATCAACCTTTTACTGTGATTCAAATAGATGCTCATGGGGATTTGCGGTATGAATACGAAGGTTCAATATATAACCATGCTTGCGTAATGCGACGGATATTTGAGATGGGTTTACCAACAGTACAAATAGGTATTCGGGCAATTTGTAAAGAAGAAGCAGATTTAATAAAGGAGAAAAATTTACCTGTTTTTAGAGCAAGGGAAATAGCTATTCAGTCAGATTGGATGGAAAGAGTAATCTCTAGTATTCAGACTAAACATGTTTTTTTAACAATAGATTTAGATGGAATTGACCCAACATTAATTCCTGGAGTTGGTACACCAGAACCAGGAGGGCTAAATTGGTATTCTTTAACTACTTTTTTGCGAAGAATATTTAAATTATATGAAGTAGTAGGTTGTGACATTATGGAGTTGGCTCCAATTACTGATTCGGTAGTATCTGAGTTTACAGCAGCAAAATTAGTTTATAAACTTATTGGTTATCAGGCATTAGCTCAAGACTGGTAGAAAGATGGTTAATGGCGATCGCCTAATTTTAGAATGAAATGGACCTAGTGTGGGGATAAGGGGGGTTAACTTCTAACTTCTGGCCTTTGACATACTACATTAATCACTGAATCTACTGTAATTATAAGTAATTTAAAATAGTTGAAAAAAGTAACTCAACTGGTATCGTATTGTGGAAGCAACTTTAGTTGAGAAAATACTCACAGCATGGGGACAGTTTATCAACGGGTTTTGCTCAAGTTGAGTGGCGAAGCCTTGATGGGTAGTTTGGGCTATGGCATTGACCCGGCAGTAGTCCAAGGTATTGCTCAGGAAGTGGCCGAAGTAGTGGCCACAGGAATCCAAATAGCAATTGTAGTTGGAGGCGGTAATATTTTTAGAGGGGTTAAAGCAGCCTCCAAGGGAATGGATAGGGCAACGGCAGATTATGTTGGTATGATTGCCACTGTGATGAATGCTATCACTTTACAAGATGCCCTGGAACAAGCAGGAGTACCAACAAGAGTCCAAACAGCGATCGCTATGCAGGAACTGGCCGAACCTTACATTCGTCGCCGAGCTATTCGCCATCTAGAAAAATGTAGGGTGGTAGTTTTTGGTGCTGGTTCTGGTAATCCATTTTTTACTACTGACACGACTGCTGCTCTCAGAGCAGCGGAAATTGACGCAGAAGTAATTTTTAAGGCTACTAAAGTCGATGGGGTCTATGATTATGAC
>JAKQYG010000404.1 GCA_023356515.1 Trichodesmium sp. MAG_R04
ACAGCCAATGTTGAGGGCGCGGCCAAAGGAGAATTCTTCTGGGGTGATACTGAGGATTTTTACTGGGTAGCGGGAGGCGATGGAAACTGTGGCATCGGTGGAGCCAGAGTCAACTATAATGATTTCTGGGTCTGGGACTGTTTGTTGGATAATGCCGCTGAGGAGGCGGCCTATGTGCTGTTCTTCGTTGTAACAGCGGATGACTATGGAGCATTTGCTCATGTTTTTAGTAAGTTTTCTGGTTCTCGATGTTAGCTTAACATTATTTGGGGACTGGGTACAATCAAGGATTGTTTCAAGCACTAAATGCTTCTGAAGAGTAGTAAATTTTTAAGATAGTCAATCAAATAAAATTATGAAAGAACCGAAATTTTACAGAATTTTTGATTACCCCAAAATTTTATTACCAAAGGAGTATTTAGCATCTTTATAAAAAAATATAACTAACATTGAAGATGCCAAAAAATAAACGGGTTCTTCTATTGGTTATCCCGCTTGGAATCTAATTTATTACTTATTAATAAGTCATTTAGATCCCGACGGATTTAATCATGTTGTAGAAACAGGAACTAACTATGGCTGTACAACAATTATTTTAGCTCAGGCAATTAAAGACACAAAAACAAAAGGAATTGTTCATACCATAGAAATAGACTCTAAAAATTATCAGAGAGCCATCAATAATTTTGTTAAAGCCCAACTCAATCACCTCATTAAACCAATTTCAGGTGATTCTAAAATAGAACTGCCGAAAGTAGTTAATGAGTTAGACAGCATTAGAATAGCTTTTCTTGACGGGTGCCATTCACTTGAAGATGTTATTTTCGAGTTTGGAACTATTTATCCTAAGTTGACTAACAGCTCTATTGTCATATTTGACAACACATTTTGCATAGCTGAATCAACGGAAAATCAGAGGGTAAATGGCGCACTAAAATATATCCACAAGAATTATGGAGGTCAACTAATTAATCTTGAATTTATTGTATCAAGGAGTTCCTAGTATCTTTATTCCAACGACGTCAGGAAGAGAAGGATCGTTAAAATTTTGTAGTTTTAATATTTTGGGGGTAGCAGAACTAAATGAGATAGGGAAGCCAAATATTTCTAATTATCGAAGAATTGCCTATGTAGCTGAAGCAGTCAAGCCTTCAGAAGTGGAGGGAAGGAGGAAACAACTTATTTCAACTCATAAAAGTTCGGCTTACACTGGTCATATTTCATTTCCAGAACTTGAGAAAAAAGAGTTTGAAAAGTCAGAGATTTCCTACAAAGGAGAAAAATATACATTAATTGATATATAGAATTTTTTAACTCCTCTACCACTGCAACCAAAATCAAAACATAATCTAGGCAAACAAAGCTAATTCTATGAACAAGTACCACTGTGTTACTATACCTATTTTTAGACTTAATAAAAATGGTTCAATTAAGCCCAACCCATTATTTCATAGACCTTGGGACTATATCCATAGTCGCTGCATAGAGTACCCATTTGCAGCATCCAAAATAGGTGACGCTAACTGCATACTAGATGTTGGTACAGTCAAATCAGATTCAGCTTGGATTTCCTGGCTAGAAGAGTTGCCCATAGAAGTACACGCTACTGATTATGACCCTCCTTTAGAACCGTTTAAAAAAATTACTTTTCATCAAGCAGATGTTAGGAGCATTCCTATAGCTGATGAAACTTTTGACAGAATTGTAGCAGTTTCCGTCATTGAACACATAGGATTGCAATCACCACAGGTAAACTCTAACCAACTTCCAAAGATTGATGAAGATGGAGATATAGAAGCAGTTAGAGAGTTAGCAAGACTTCTTAAAATTGGTGGAGAATTAATAATGACGTTGCCTTTTGGAGTTAAAGATGAACTCATTCTTGGAAAGCAAGCGCGAAACTATACAATCAAATCCATCAGAAAATTTGATGTATTTTTAGAACCCGCTGAAATCAGCTATTATGAATATCAGCGTCGGGATGCTTCCAAAAAATGCGATCCTGAGTTACCAGGGCTATTTAGCTGGCGCGTTATACCCATGAATCAGGCAAAAGCTTTGCACGAGGGTCATACCGAAGGAGTAGTTTGTGGTGTGTGGAAAAAAGAGAAAAATAATATTGGTCTGATCATAATATAGGTGAAACTTTAGCCAAAATCAAAGCATTTGATGAAGCCATTATTAATTACCTCCAAGGCATAACTCTCAACCCCAACTCCTCTTGGTTCCACTACAGCCTTGCCACTGCCCTAACCAAACAAGGGAACATAGATGAAGCCCTCACCTGCTATCAAAAAGCCATTGCCCTCAAACCAAAGCAAAACCTAATCCCGAAAAAACTCGAACATATTTATAAAGACTACCATAACCTAGCCGAAAAACTTTCACAAGAGCGGAAGCTGGAAGGAGCGATGTAGCTACCGCTACCATCCTCCGCCAACGCCAACTATCAAAAAGCAATAGAACAAAACCCCTACTTTGCCTGGTCTTACTTTGGCTTAGACAAAGCACTCCACCACCAAGAAAAAGTAGAAGAAGCGATCGCCTCCTACCAAAAAGCCATCAACCTCAACCCCAATATCCCCGACTTTGATCACTGGAAGGGAGAAGCCTTAACCAAACAAGGAAAACTAGAAAAAGCGATCGCCTCCTACCAAGTAGCCCTCAAACTAACCCCAAATGCGGCTCAATGCCACCGGGGTTTAGGGTATGCCCTGTACAAAAAAGGAGAACTAAGTGAAGCGATCGCTTTCTTGAAAAAATCCACAGAACTTATATCATGTCCGGATAATTAGTGATAAAAAACTTCCTCCTCTTCCCTCCTGACTCCCAAAGGCCACCTCCAAGAGCCAGGCACCTGCTATAAAAAAGCCATAGAATTAAACCCCAAATCTTCTTAAGCCTATGGCCAACTGGCAAAAGTATTAGCAGAATTTAGAATTTAGAATGAGGAACAAAAACTTCCTCAAATAATTGCAGCTCCAGATTAGAATTGAGAATTGAGAATTTGGGCCAAAGACCTAAGGGTTGTCAGATAGCCAAAGCAACTAGAGGAGTAGCATTAACAACAACTTTCATAGACCAGCCAACTTCTCACCTAAGTGCCTACTCGTCCTTTTCCTCAGTTTTCCTACTTTCCCTAGACTTTTGGTCATGGAAACAAACAATTTCTTTTTCATTTCTCCATCTCCCACCCTGGGTTTTCTATTTTATTGCCTTGCAAATTATCCTCGCCTGTGCTATTTTCATCTTCTCTCAAACATTCTGGAAATCTGAAACTGAAGAGGAACATTAATAAGGAAAAACATATGATCGTTTCCTACCCCATACTATAAGTCTAAATACTTACTCAACTTTTTCCCTCGTCATGCACTACATTTTGTTGTGCTGAATGCGGTAGAAAAACTAGGACTTGAGCATTACAATTTAACAGGATAGGATTTTACTTGTTATTCCATCCGTCAATTAATATATCTTTAGAGTAGTGAGAGGGAAGAATCTATTTAGAAAGACCAACAACTAGGCATTAGGAAAAATTGTTCCCGTAACAGAAGAACCCACTGATGAAAACAGGCAGATAAAAAAATGTCATTAAAAGTTAATTCCCAAGAAATGGCCGTTCAGCTAAATCAACAAGCAGAATTATACTTAAACCAAAAAGAATTAGAGTTAGCCAAAACTACCTGTGAGCAAGCCTTAAAACATCAACCAGATTATGGCCCAGCTTGTAAAACTTTAGGTAATATTCTTTATACTCAAGGTCAACTAGAAACCGCCTGGTATTGGTATACAAAAGCTATAGAGTATCAGCCAAATTTTGCTGAAGCTTATGCTAATTTAGGAACATTATCTATTCAAAAAGAACAGTGGCAAGAAGCAATAAGCTATTATCAAAAAGCCATAGAACTCAAACCCGAATTGCCAGGAGCTTATCAAAAGTTAGCTAGAGCTTATGAAAAAATCGGCAACTACACTGAAGCTACAAAATGCCCTAGGCAAGCTGACTTTTTAGAACCTGCTAATCAAAAAATCAATCAACTAAATCAAGTCATCAAATCAACTTCAGACTACCAAACTTTAAGCAAAATTTGGCCATCTCAAGAGGA
>JAKQYG010000405.1 GCA_023356515.1 Trichodesmium sp. MAG_R04
TAGAAATTTTTCATTCAAATATTGGGCGATTTTCTCATCAGAAAATGCTTCTCCTTCCATCACAGTACACCAGTGACAACTTGAATAACCAATTGATAGAAAAATAGGTTTATCTTGTTGCTTTGCAGTTTCTAAAGCTTCCTCACACCACGGCCACCAATCTACAGGATTTTCTGCGTGTTTGCGAAGATAAAGACTTTGGGATTTAGCTAAACGATTAGTCATATTAATGTTTTTCCTCATTAAGAATCATTTTATCAATTATCCTCAGCATTCAATTATTAGGGTTCAGCCATCAGCTTTTTAATGAATAAAGTAACCAAACGACATAGTTATACATTTTAATTTCTACCACATCCTTACTTTAAAAAAAAGGCAATTAAGCTGATAGCTGACCGGTGAATGCTTACCAATTATCTCAGTGTTTTTAAGAATGCATAATCAACTTTGCTAAAGATTATAACGTATTTATAATTTTTTAATAGCAATCTAATCTGATTTGCGACACAAATATGCTATTTGAAGGCAGAAGGAGGGAGGTAGAAGTAATAGGAGTTGGATCTATTAGCTATTTTCCTGTAGAAAATTATCAAATGTTTTTCTATCTGCCATAGCAGGTTGAGCACCTGATTTTGTAGCACATAAAGCACCAGCAGCAGCACCCCATTTAACAGCTTCTTTTAATGACAAATCTCTATCTAATGCTGCTGCTAAACCACCATTAAAAGCATCCCCTGCAGCAACAGTATCGATCACTTCTACTATAAAAGCAGGTTGAAAAAATGTTTCTTCCTCAGTTGCACAAACAACTCCGCGATCGCCTATTTTGACTACAGCATTTTTCACACCGCGATGACATAATTCAATAGCTGCTTGAGTAGCAGTTTCTTGATTATTTACGGCAAACCCCACCAGTTGACTGGCTTCAATTTCATTAGGAGTAATAATATCAATCAAACTATAAAAATTATTGGGAAAATTTGCTGGCATTGGTGCTGGATCGAGAATAACTTTCACTCCCATTTCTTGAGCTACTTTTGCTGCGCTTATAGCAACTTCCACAGGAATTTCTAATTGCAAAAGTAAAGCTGTGACATCTGATAGTAAATTTCTTAGCCGTTCCACATCTATATTATTAAGACTATGGTTAGCACCTGGAATTACAATAATACTATTTTCTCCAAGACCATCTACAGTAATAACTGCTACTCCAGTATGAATATTCTCATCAACTACCACATCTGCTATGTCAACATGAGCAGTTTGCAAATTTGCCAGAAGTTGTTGTCCAAAACTATCATTTCCTACTCGCCCCACTATTTTTGTCGGAATGCCAAGGCGAGCAGCAGCAACAGCTTGATTTGCTCCTTTACCACCACCTGCAGTAAAAAAGTTGTTGCCATTAATAGTTTCTCCTAGACTCGGCAAGCGGGAAGTAGTTGCAATTAGATCAATATTGATGCTCCCAAAAATAAGTATGCTCATAAATTATATAGTATATATTGATAATTTTATAATTACTTTAATTCGCAGGACTTAGGCCGACTTTTAGATAATACAATATCTGTAGAGGGCAAATGCCAAGATATGAAAGTTTTGCCTAAGTCTTATTGATAACATCTAACTACCAAATCTATGGATTTTTGCCACATTGTTAAATCTCGATAAATTTTTGAATGAGTGCGTAAGGTCAGTCAAATAAAAAAAACTTAACCTCTTGTGGCCAATTATAGCAGGACACATTTAGGGCCTAGACATTGGGAAACCTCTTTTGCGTTTCGCTACAGGACATTAATTAGGTAGCATTTTCTAGGAAAGTATTGAGACATCAAAAACTCAGTCAGAAATTACTTTTAAATTTCTCCCTGATAAGAGCTCCGAATAAAGATGGATTTCAAGATCATGATTTTTTTTGCTTGACACCATAACATTCAGGAGTTAAAACTAAGAAAAGTTAACAAATAATCATCTATTGTCAAGCTCGTCAAAGTCCTGATTTATAGATGGTGTATTGTTTATTGTGATTTTTACTCTTTCACTAGGACGAAATATTCCTAACAATTGAAAAATACAGTTTAGCAGACATTAAAGTTAATGAAAATTCTTTCTAATAAACTGGTTAAATATGTGCCCAGTATTCTCAGTACTACATTATTAATAGCCAATCCTGGCCAGGCGAAACCCCCAATACAAATTGCCCAGGCATTTCGTCCACTACCGATGGATGACCCCTCATTAGAAATGCCCAGTGTCTCTCAGCTAGGAGCAGAAGAGACAATGGATCAGGTAATGTCTGTCTCTCAATTATCAGACATTCAGCCTACAGATTGGGCCTTCCAAGCATTACAATCATTAGTAGAACGTTATGGTTGTATAGCAGGTTATCCCGATGGCACCTACAAAGGCAACCGCCCTATGACTCGCTTTGAATTTGCTGCCGGATTAAATGCTTGCTTAGACAGAATTACAGAACTAATTGCAGCAGGAACTAGTAACCTAGCTACTAGAGAAGACTTAGCTACATTGCAACGCCTACAAGAAGAATTTACCGCCGAACTCGGAGCATTGCGCGGTCGTGTAGATTCTTTAGAAGCGCGCACAGCAGAACTAGAAAACAGCCAATTTTCCACAACCACCAAACTCACTGGTGAAGTTCTGTTTTGGTTGAGTGATACCTTTGGAGACAGAGCAGCTGCCCGTGGAGAATCTTCTAGTAATGACAAAACCCAGACTGTCTTTTCTTATCGCACTCGGCTACAGTTTGAAAGTAGCTTTACTGGAAGAGATTTGCTCTTCACTCGTCTACAAGCTAATAATCTTAGTGACTTAAGTGCATCTTTCAGCACTAATACCTTAATGACTCGTCCTGGTATTGATAAAGCTGATGGTAATAATGATGTTGGTATTGACCTGATGTTTTATCAGTTTCCTATTGGCGATCGCGCCCAAGCTCTGATTGGTCCTATTGGAGTTGATCTAGACGACGTTTCCACAGTGTTGTCACCATTTGCAGATGAAGGAAATGGCACCATTTCTAGATTCGGACGACGCAACCCTACTAGTTTCCGTGGGCCGACTAATGCAGGTGTTGGTTTTAACTATGCATTTAATAATACGTTTCAGATTAATATTGCTTACTTAGCAGAGGATCCGAGGCCTGCTGAGGGTTCAGGTGTATTTAATGGTGCTTACACTGCATTAGGTCAACTTGTAATTGAACCCAGTGATAGTTTGGCATTGACCCTGGGTTATGTGCGTAAGTATTGGGTTAAGGATGGAGTAGATATTACTAATGGTACTGGTAGCTTCACAGCTCAGGATCCCTTTAAGGGTCTGCCGACAACTGCTGATAATGTTGGGTTACAAGCTAATTGGAGAGTGAATGAAAAGTTTGAATTAGGAGGTTGGTTTGGTTCCAGCTGGGCGCGTCCTGAAAGTAGTAGCGTAGATCAAGACGATATTACTATTATTAATGGGATGTTCTATCTTGCTTTCCCAGACTTATTTAGGGAGGGAAATCTTGGTGGTTTGATGGTTGGTGTGCCTCCTATTATTGTTGATGGAGGTAATAATGATGTATTAGAAGATAATGATACATCTATACATATAGAGGCAATTTATCGTTTTCAAGTTAATGATAATATCTCTTTGACTCCTGGTTTATTTGTGATTACTAATCCTAATCATGATGATGTTAATGATGCTATTTGGGTTGGTACATTACGAACTCAGTTTGTATTTTAACTAGAGTCGGCGATCGCTAATATACAGAATATTTCTGGTTAATAAGGTACAGGATAAATTATGTAAATATTGTAGTGTGGGCATCTTGCCCGCATAAGTGTACCTCGCGAAAGTAAAATCCATTGCAAACAGCTATATGTAAAGATTTATTTTTAATATTACAGCGCTTTTTAAATTGATGAACTATATCGCTATAACCAAAATCGAGTAGGGACGTTGCATGGAACGTCCCTACTGTGGTCTACCGACATGAAAACCATTGCATAGCAGCATATCCCCTATTGTGCCCTAATTGTTAAATAAATTTTAAAATTTTGAGGTAATTTTCTGCTCTATGATGCGTC
>JAKQYG010000406.1 GCA_023356515.1 Trichodesmium sp. MAG_R04
GTCTGGGCAAATGTTCCTTGCCACAGAAAAAAACCAATGACCAAAGCTGGTATAGTCCACAGTACAATTGTTCTCCAAGAAATTTTCATCAAAAAAAGGCCTTTTTTAGTAAAATTGCATTTTAAAGTAGTCTGTGTAATTTTCTACACTCATCATCTTAAGTGATATACTCCTACACTAAGCTGATACTATAGTGTGAGTTTCTCGCTTCCCAGTCCCGGTAATCCGTCGGACTCCACGAGTTTTAAGGACTCAATGCCCTACCGCCCTATTTGTTATATTTATCCCTGCGTTCACATCACGGTCTATTACTATACCGCAGTGCTCACAAGAATGAGTTCTTTTGGATAATTCTTTGGGGACTTTTTCACCACAATTTGAGCAATTTTGGCTGGTATGCGGTTATTATTTTATTGCTTCTTGTGGTGGAGTAAAAATTTTTACTTTGAAAAAGTACATTGAGAATCAAAAAAACCCAGAATAATATTATCAATCGGTGAGACATCGAGTCCCATTAATTGACCGTTGATTCATATCACGCCATAATCTTTGACTTGGTGTGAGGCTTCTCGACGATTTATCTAAATTTAACTTAACAATAATATCTTAGTCTATAAAATTAAATTATGATTTACACTCTTTGCTTGCTAAGGTATAACACTGCAAAGAAGTAGCAAGTTATAAAGTTAAAAGTAATCTTTAATTTAGTTTCGGGATTTACCAATTTCCTTAACCTAAATGCTTCTTAATGCTATAACAGCAATATTATTAAGTCTAATAGAGAAAATAGGTTGAGACCTAAGCTAAATGTATAGGAGTATTTTTTGGGAGTTCCGGAAAAATATTTCTGCCCTTAGCAAGGGAAGAAAGGTCCAAATATAAATTACCCATTTTGCGTAGTAATGGTTTAATTATTTTCAGTTATTAGTGATCAGTACCTCATGCTAAAGTCAGAGACCTAAAATACTAAAGTTGATTTTTTTCGTCCCCTTAAAGGGTATGCTTTAGACCTTACTTTTTGGTCAGCAAACCCCTACAATTAATCCTTATAACCCTAGTCCGAGAAACCCAAATTAATCTTGTGAATTGGAAGAGGGTGGCCTTCCACCCAGGTTGAAGCAAGAAACAAGCATGATCCACCTCCATCTCCTCCCAGGAGAGGAGCTAGAGAGTTAGGCCAATCCAACCTAACTTTGTAAGAATTGTCTAGGTTTTGTACAACAGTGGTCAATCCTAACTTTGATGTTAACTTTGTGAAATTTTAGTCCTTTAATACCGTTGGCCTGAAATTTCCTATTCAGAATTTAATTTTTATAACGGTAATATTCTGATTGAATAATTTAGTGAGGTAATATAACGTAATGGTAATTAAACAGCCAGCAGCAGCGGCAATGCTAACCCAGAAGCCAGCTAATGTTAATAAAAAAGCTATTCTAAGTGCAGACCTAGGACGAACAGCTACTAAAGCTTGTGTTAGTCGCACTCCAAATGCTGTAGTTTTTATTCCAGCTAATGTCAAACAATTAAGGGTAGAACAGGTCAGGTCAGGGAATTTTGAGTCGAAACCTACAGATCCGTTACTAGATATGTGGTTGGAATATCAAGGTTATGGGTATGCTGTAGGCCAACTCGCTGCTGACTTTGGAGCTAATCTATTTGGTGATGAACGATCTTTTGCTAAGTCTAAAGTTGAAGATGCTTTAGTTAAGGTATTGGCCTGTGCTGGATATTTTCAGCTCCAAGGAGAATTTTCGGTTGTCATAGGCTTACCTTTTTATTCTCAAGAACAATTTGAAAAGGAAAAAGCACAGATTATTAGCCAACTAGAATCTCCTCATCAAATATTTTATCGAGGCGGTGAAGAAGTAGACATTAGAATTAACAAGGTTTGGGTCATGCCAGAAGGATATGGTAGTTTACTATGGACTGAGGCTAATCATGGCAAAGAATTTCAACCACAATTACCTAGACTATCCCTTGGTATTGTTGATATTGGCCATCAAACCACTGATTTCTTGATGGTAGATAGTTTCCGGTTTGCCAGAGCAGCTTCTAAGAGTGAACCTTTTGCCATGAGTCAATTTTATGAAGATTTAGCTAGTAAAATCGAAGGGGCAGATGCTCAGTCTTTACATTTGCTGAAAGCAGTCCACAAGCCTGAGGGCCAACGTTCTTATCGCCCCAGAGGAGCTACAAAACCTATTAATCTTGATGGTGTTATACCTGAGTTGCGGAAAGTTTTTGCTGCTAAACTTTGTGACCGTTTAATTAAGTGGATACCAGAAAGGGTAAGCGATGTTATTCTTACTGGTGGTGGAGCAGCTTTTTTCCAGGAAGATTTGGAAAAGTTGCTCCAAGAAGCAGGCCTCAAGCCTCATTTGGCTCAACCACCAAGAGAAGCAAATGCTTTGGGGCAATATATTTATGGAGAAGCTCAACTAGCGCTATCTAAGTAAGTTGTTGCTAAAAGTTCTGGTTTAAAGCTTAGCTATTATAGAGCTAGACAGTGGGAAGTTATTGGGAGAAATATTGCTTGCTAAGGCTTACAGCTATCTCAACGTTAGAAACTCTCTTGAAATAATAACTATAAGTGCTGTAAGCTAACTTCTATAATACTTTCAGTTTTTAAAGCAAATATTTTTTTTAGTAGAATTTTGTACTATCTAATTATAGAGGTACTTTGAACTTATAATTAGATACCTCTAAAAGGTAATTAATCAACCCACTAAAAAACCATGCTATTAAGCTGGATAGAGATAAATTACCCGTTATATCTAAAAGGTTAACGGTAAATATTTTAATTTTCTGTGTAGTTATTTCTTTATCTGAAAATCAAAAATCATGGGGAACAAAGTAGAAAATAAATTTTCTTTGTTCCCTATGCAATAGTAAAGTAAAGTTTAATATTGGACTATAACCTAAATTCTAGTCTATAACAGCTAAGAATTTTTTAAAACAATATTTACTCATATACTTAATATTGTGCTTTATTTAAGTTAATCAAAATATCACCTAATGCTGTGGGAAAAAAATAATAAAAAAGAAGTCTTTTTTACCGAAGATGCAGCAGATAAGCAATTATTAGCCGCTATTGAAAAAGAGTTAAATACTCAAAAATACCAAACTTTTAGTAATCTCTGTAAGCAAGCTCTATGGCAGTTTTTGTATTTATCTTCGTCTACAGAACTAGCTCAGTCTGCATCAAATTTGCAACGTCTAGAAAAAATAATTTATCAGTTGACCGAACAATTTAATACTAGTGAAAAAAATAAATACAATCAGATAAATCAATTAAATGATATAAAAAAATACTTGGTTCAAATGAATAAACAATTGGCTCAAATGCAATTATATATTAATAATAAATTTATTGCTGCTTTGGAGCTATTCAAGACAGAATTACCAAAAACTGAGGCTGTTATTAATCAAGTAGAGACGCCTATTGTCAACCCTAATGAGGAGTCAGAATTAATGACTACTAAACCAAACCAAGTAGAAGAAGATTTATCTGTTAAACAACCAATAACAGAATCAGATCCGTTGTTAAAGCATTTAACTTCTTTAATAGAAGATTTCTAATTGAAAACATAATTAAATTGGTGATTGCTTTATTAAGAAGAGCGGGATGAACCAAAAGACTTTTTTTTTAGTAGAAAAAATTGACTCAATAATCGAGAATCAAGAATAAAGTAGAGGGAGTCAATAAAATAATTTGGCCCAGCTAACTGTAGAATCAAGATTTAAGACAGGTATACTGCTTAATATGATTTGGTTACAGCGGACTGCCAAGAATGTTGCATTAGAAAATATGTTTACTAAAATTCTTTGATTTGAGGATATATGGAACAAAAACAAAAAACAAATCTTGTACCAGAAACTGCAGATTCACTAACTAACCCAATACAGGAAACAGTGGCACAGCCTACAGTGCCCCCAACTACCATAGGACAGGAAACAGTCGTACAGCCTACAGTGCCCCCAACTACCATAGGACAGGAAACAGTCGTACAACCTACAATGCCCCCAACTACCATAGGACAGGAAACAGTCGTACAACCTACAGTGCTCCCAACTACCATAGGACAG
>JAKQYG010000407.1 GCA_023356515.1 Trichodesmium sp. MAG_R04
GAACCTACACCAACATAGGAACCATAAAAGAAGAGACCAACAACTACAAGTACCCCTGTTCCTGCTACAAGAGCAACCAACCATAAAGGAATTCTTCCTGGTTCAGACATCATAATACTTTACCTCAACTGCTTCTAAACTAAGTGATATATTCTCACACTAAGCTAATGCTATAGTGTGTTATTCTCGCTTCGCAGTCCCGGTATTCCCTCGGACTACACGAGCTTTAAGGACGGAATGCTCTACCGCCCTGTTTTTTATATTTATCTATGCATTTAAATCTCGGTATATCAATATACCTCAGTCCGGACAAGAATGAGTTATTTTTGATAATTCTTTGGGGACTCTTTCAGCAAAATTTGAGCAATCTTAGCTGGTATAAGGTTTTTATTTTATTGCTTCTTATGACGGAGTAGAAATTTATACTTTTAAAAAGTACATTTCTAAATTAGTTAAAGAAATAACTAGAAAAAAGAATACCAAGAGTAAAAACTAACAGCAGGCCAAGATAGAGTGAGGTACGGTTTAATTCTACTGGTTGCTGATTAGAGTTAGTATTACGGTCTAAAGGCATTATTTTATGCTCCTATCTTTGAATAAACTGCATAGCGGCGATCGCGCCCAAAAAGAAAACTGTAGGCACACCAAGAGTGTGAACTGCCAACCATCTAACTGTAAAAATTGGATAGCTAATTGGTTGATTTGGATTTTGGCTATTCATTCTTTTAATTTCCTAATTTTTGATCTATTTGATAAACTTATCAATTTGTTGTTTAGCTTCAAAACGGTCTGACAAAATTGGTAATTCTTGTCTTTGTTCAGTGTAATAATCATCAGGTCGAGGTGTACCGAAAACATCATAAGCTAACCCAGTACTCACAAAGAGCCAACCTGCAATAAACAGAGCTGGAATAGTGATACTATGAATAACCCAATAACGAATGCTTGTAATAATGTCTCCAAATGGACGCTCACCAGTACTGCCACCAGCCATCTTAATTTTCTCCTCTAAAATAATCTTAAACCATTATTTAACAGTCAATTTTAATATCTGATTCAGACGATATTGATCCTAACACATTCAGTCTAAATTTTTGCCAAATTAAACAATGTAGATAAATCACATCTCATTATCTAAGTAATAATACTTAGCTGAATTATGAAAAATGATATTTCTCTTTCAGTTATCGTGTGAGATATCTAGCTGTTTAGGATATATGTTTTTAAATCGCTTCTGAAACGAGGGAGCCATTATATTTAAGCATAGTTCCTCTTTGACCAAGAATAAAACCTGTTTGTGAGTTAATAAAAACAATGTTGTAGAAATTTTCTGGAATATTCTCTACCTCACGATCTTTTTCCCAAGTACTACCACCATCAGTACTGCAAAGCAAATTACCACTACCGCCAGAAACCCAAATTTCATCAGGAGTTCTATAAGCCAAATCCAAAAGACCCCAGCTTGTAGCATAATCAGGATTAATAGCGTCTCCCCACTCTTCTAAGCTTTCCCCATTGTTGAACCGCAGTTGACCGCCTCGTGCTAATAGCCATAAATGACCATTATCAGTAAAGCCCATATTTTCCAAACGGCGGGAATTTTGACGGTTATGAGGAACCCAAGATTTTTGTCCTGGTTCCCAAGTAGAATAGAAATTTCCCTTTGCTGAAACAGCAATATATCTACCATCAGAGGAACGAGCAATATTTCTCACTACTCCAACAGCATCCTCTACTTGAGCATGCCAATTTTGGCCACCATCTTCAGTTCGATAGATAGCTCCCACATCAGTAGTCATTTCCGCAGAGTTTTGCCCCAGAGCAGTGATTGTATTAGGAGCGCCGGGCAATTTAGAACTTAGAGCAATAACATCCCAAGACTGTCCTTCATCATTAGTATGTAGAAGTACAGAGGGCTGTCCTACTATCCATCCTTCACCACCATTAAAACTTACTGATGTCAAGCGAGTTTTTTCTTCTAGCTCGATAGTTCTAGGTTGCCAAGTGTCACCACCATCAGTAGTTTCGAGAAGAGTCGCATCAGAACCAACAATCCAGCCATGTTCAAGATTATCAATAAATCCAATATCAAACAATGCAGCCTTAGTTGGCAGTTGAATTACTTCCCAGGGATTGTAACTTATTGATGGTAAAAAAGCATTTTTGCAGCTGCTACAAACTACAGCCACTGCCAGTATTATGAAAATTTTTTTCCAGAATTTTAATATTGAGTACATCACATTTAATCAGTAATTAGCCAATAGGTCATCTTATCGTAAACCATATAAGCTCAAGAAAAAAAGAAATGCAAGGGCTAATCCACTAAAAATAAGGATATTTTTCTGGCTAGGAGTAAGAGTATTAACGCCAAAACCATAACCAAGGTTTTCTTTAAATCCGGAAGGTCCTTCAGTAGGTCCAACATTTACAAATTGGGCTGTAGAAGCTCCACAAACAGGACAGCGCCAACCCACTGGCAAATCTGCAAAAGCAGTTTCTCGAGGGACTTTACTCACAGAGCTTCCCTTTATCGGTTCATATATATAGCCACAAGCTCGGCATTCATAACGATCTTGTTCCTGTGTATTTTTCTCGATGGTTTCCTCGCTCATAGTTCTACAAGACTGAATCAGCAATTATGAAAATATATTTAAAATTATTATTACAGAATTAATGCAATTCTGAGGATGTAAGCATTAAAAACAGCTATTGCTTTTGACTTATTAATTTTGACTTATGACTTATACTGAGATTGGTATTAGAATAACTCTTAATTTTCTCTATAATATTCACCAAAAGAGTCAGTCATAGTTATTTAGGAAATATATTAGGTTAATTGTGTTTTTTCTTAGTGGTTACGAATATTTTCTAGGCTTTCTAATAATTAGCAGTCTAGTACCAATCATTGCCTTGACTGCATCTAAGCTATTACGGCCAAAAACTTTTAGCCCAGAGAGGAGAACTACTTATGAATCAGGGGTAGAACCAATTGGTGGAGCTTGGATACAGTTTAATATCCGTTATTATATGTTTGCCCTTGTCTTTGTCATCTTTGATGTAGAAACAGTATTTCTATATCCCTGGGCAGTGGCCTTTCATCAATTGGGACTCTTAGCCTTTATAGAAGCCCTAATTTTCATCGCAATCTTAGTGGTTGCTCTAGTATATGCATGGCGCAAAGGAGCTTTGGAATGGTCTTAAGTCCTAATCAAAACCCAAAAATTATTAATCCTATTCAGCAATCTCCTACAGTTACTCAAGAACTTTCGGAGAATGTAGTTTTAACTACAGTTGACGATATTTACAACTGGGCCAGACTTTCTAGTTTATGGCCTTTGTTATATGGTACAGCCTGTTGCTTTATTGAATTTGCAGCTTTAATCGGCTCCAGATTTGATTTTGATCGCTTTGGCTTAGTTCCACGGTCTAGCCCTAGGCAAGCAGACCTACTAATTACTGCGGGGACAATCACTATGAAGTATGCTCCTGTATTAGTACGTCTTTATGAGCAAATGCCAGAACCTAAATATGTTATTGCCATGGGTGCTTGTACAATTACGGGTGGAATGTTCAGTGTAGATTCACCCACAGCAGTTCGTGGGGTAGATAAATTAATTCCAGTGGATTTGTATATTCCTGGCTGTCCACCACGTCCAGAAGCAATTATTGATGCTATCATCAAGCTAAGGAAAAAAATTGCCAATGATTCCTTGCAAGAAAGGGGTCAACTACAGCAAGCACATCGTTACTATACTGTTAAGCACAATATGAAAGTCGTTAAACCAATCCTGACTGGTCAGTATCTACAGACATCAGACCGTAAAACAGCGCCAAAAGAATTGACAGAAGCCATAGGTATGCCAATACTACCTACAGTAGAAGCTGTAGAACAAGAGGAGGTAAATCGTGGCTGAATCTGAAGCTCCAATTATTGAAGCAGGAAAAGTTTCAAAATGGCTCACAGAGAATGGCTTTGATCATGAGTTATTAGAACCTGATCATCAGGGAGTAGAAATTATCAAAGCTGATAGGGATTTTTTAATCCCCCTAGCTACAGCTTTGTATGCTTATGGGTTTAACTATCT
>JAKQYG010000408.1 GCA_023356515.1 Trichodesmium sp. MAG_R04
ACTACCAGGTAAAGGTAAAAGTAAATCTCTACCATCAACATTTATAGTTTTAGAATCAATTAAATTTCCCTGTAAATCTCCACCTTCTAAACCATAAGTAAAAGTTTTTCCAGACCAAAACTTGGCCGCAGTTTCTATCAACCTTTTATCATCATAATTCAGAATAGCAATACTATTATTAGACATTTCTCTTAGTAATTCACACTTAGCTTTAGCAATAGCTTCAACAGAACCCAAACGACCAATATGAGCAGTACCAATATTAGTAATTAAACCAATTGTTGGATTAACAATACTTGTTAATTCTGCTATTTCTCCTGGTCCTCGCATTGCCATTTCTACTACAGCATAATTATCATCAGCAGAAAGTCGTAGTAGAGTTTTAGGTACACCTATTTCATTATTATAGTTAGCTTCAGTTTTGAGAACTTGACCCTGAGTTCCCAAAACTTCAGCGATTAATTCTTTAGTAGTTGTTTTACCTACTGAACCTGTGACTGAAATCACAGGAATATCAAATCTATCTCGCCACCAACGAGCAATTTTTTGGTAAGCTTTTAAAGAATTTTCTACCTGTAATATAGGTACGTTATGGGAAAGTTGTTCAACCTCATTATTTAAGGTATATTCTTGTTCAACAATCACACAAGCGGCTCCCTTTTCGATTGCTTCTGCGACAAAACTATGGCCATCAAACTTGTCGCCTCGTAATGCCAAAAATCCTTCACCAGGTTGTAAGTTACGAGTATCTGTATTTATGCTTGTAATTAATGTTTTTTCTGGAATATGACAATTTGTAAGTGTTGTAGTAGTTAGTATTTCGATCAGCTGAAATAAGGTAATGTTAAAAACCATAACTATTAGTAGTTATCCTGAAAGATATGTAATAATTATATAGGGTATATAGGGGTGCTTGTTTTTAAATTCAATTTATTTTCTAGGAGCTAATATAAATAACCAAGGCAAAATTAAAAGTTTAAATAATCATCACGAGTATAGATGATTTATTTCTTTGAAAAAGTCTTTTTAAGAAGCATGGGAGTAGTTAGTCGGATATATTTGCCCTTGATTTTTCTGGCATGGGAGTGCCCGAAATACTAGCTTTTTCAGCTTGAAGGACCGAAAAACAGGTGTTTTTTTCGAAAAAGAAAGGCTAAGAGTTTTATCTGTCAATGCTTTTATATTTAATCAGCAATCCCTAGGTACTTTTACTCTTTTCTAGCGTTTCTGAATGGGATGTAAAAGCCGAGCTCTATGATAAAGAACGAAAAAAAGTATTGACAGGACTTACGTAGGACCGCTATATATACTGAAAAACACAAGGGAATGGTTGCTTAATTAGTTTGCGTAGCATTCCCAAGGAAAGAAAAGGAAATATAATTGGTCATCAGGTAGCCTTAGTAGTTGTTTGCATAAATTCAAAAGCTGAGAGCTGACTGCTAATAGCTGAATGCTTAGATATGATGTATCCCCAAGTTTGGGTAAATTGGTATTATTAAACTGTATAATTATATCTCATATTCCTTACTACTAATATATTACAAGGGCGTTTTAACGAAGAAGGTGGTTTAGATACTCTGTTCTTATTAATGTCATCAATAGTTTATGTAATATGCATTTTTACTTCCAAACTTAATAGTTATAGTTATTCCGAATAAGAATGGGAGACTTTTTCAGCTAAAACCCTTTCACAGCAAGAAAATCTTGTCTCAATCTAAATCAGAATGACTATATAATCAGACAAGGTTTTCAATCGCCATTTATACTACATCATAAAGTATAAATGTAGGTTACACAATTTTTCAGGGTACTAGAATGCAGAAAAAATAAATTAGGAAATATATAAAATGAAACACTTTATAGATAAATATGAAACAGAAAAATCCCAGTATGAACAGTATATCTATAATCATTTTATCACATTAATAGAGCTAGAGTCATCAGAAGACATAGTTAAAAGGTTTAGACTTTTATTTATTAATCATTCTGGATATCCTGATCAAGAAGTATCTAAAGCACTAGAGAGAATTATCGCATTACTACAAGTTGAGGAAGAGTTTAATTTTATTCTAAATCGCTGTTGTCATATAGTGATTAACAGAAAGCGACCCTATAACTATAAAAAAGATGTGTTGTTAGACCTAATTAAACTTTTTGATAGCATCGAGAATAAATTACTAAGACCCTACTACAGTTCTCGTATTAGTAACAGATTATTTCAACTGGTTCGGGTATTCACAAAAAGTGAGCAGTATTTGACTTTAAAACGTTTGGCAGAATTAATAAACCAAGAAGCAAGAAGTTATAGAAACACTGATAGTGCTCTAGCTGAACCTTTGAGAACTTTAATTCCACGTTATCCTTACTTATACCAACATTGTTTAATTACCCTAGATAATAGCTATGAACATCAGAAAGCTATTAAAAAGATGCAACGACAAAAACAAAAAAAATTTGAAATAGACCTATCCCACTATGTAACTCATACAATTAGAAATGGGGTAACAACTACTTCAAAATTTAAAGATTCAAAGTTTACAGAATCTGGTTGGGAAAACACAAACAAAATTCAAAATCCTACTCTTTTGAGCCAGCAGGAATTATTATCAGCTGTTAGACAATTTGTAGGTAAAGTTGAGAATGGCAATAATTACCAAGATTATGCTAAAAGTTTCATGATTTATGCTAGACAATCTCAATCTTATAGTTCCTTTAAAGACAGCTTCTATGAATACTTAAGCACATCGTTTGATGTAAAATCTAGGTATGTCAAGGATCAGTTCAAGGAAAAACTATATAAGCAACTCAAAAATACAATGCCTTACAATGATGATAAAAAATTGAATGATTTTTTACTTATGAGAACCTGTAATCAAATGTTAGAATTTTTAGTTGTAGAAAGCATTCAAAAACCACAGCACTTTTTATTTCTCAACCTGATGTCTAATATTGGTCCAATAGCAACTATTAGCATCCTTCTAAAAATAGTTTTAGTTTGCTATAGAGTTAAACCATATTTAGAAAAGAGATTTGCCATACTATTTAACCATTATGAAAAAGACACGAGAGAATCAGTTGCGTGGTTAGTAAAAGCATTAGAAAATCTACAAGTTGCATTAAGCACTAACTTTGGTAGGATTGATCTATCTTTCATTCGTTAGAAGATAATTTTTATAGTATAAGTACTTGAGTAAGCTACGGATTTCATACTAATTTTCATGTTATAAATTGAATTTTGAAATATAATATGTAAGCCTTAGTTACTAATAGTTATTCAAATAAATTCTGACTTTCTAGCTGTCTAGGCATACATTACAATGAGTAAATCATTTAAATGATTAATTGTAGATTATTTAAAAAATCATTTATTTTTCAATTAAAAATACCTCAAAATGAATCTAGATCGAGAACTAGACAAAGCAATATCAAGCTTTGCAGATATTCAAGCAGAACTTAATATCTGTAATGCTAAAGATTCTTTAAAAGAAATCGTAATTAATTTGGATTTAACTCCAGAAGAAACAGCAGGATTAGACTCTGAAATTTCTGGGTTAAAATCAATGTTAGACAAGTTAGAAAAAGCTTCTGTTTATATTGCTGTATTTGGTATGGTAGGTCGAGGTAAATCTTCACTTCTCAATGCTTTGCTGGGAGAAAAAGTATTTGAAACCGGCCCAATTCATGGTGTCACTAAAACTACAAAAATTAGACAATGGCAATTAGGGATCGATAATTTAACCGAGATAGAATCATTGTCTACAAATTCTCCAACTTCCTACAGAATATCTCAAGTAGAATTGATTGATACTCCTGGCATAGATGAAGTAGATGGAAAAACTAGGGAATTAATGGCACGACAAGTAGCAAAACATGCAGATTTACTTCTATTTGCTGTAGCAGGGGATATTACTCAAGTAGAATATGAAGCTCTTTCTTACCTGCGAGATGCTGGTAAACCTATTTTGTTGGTGTTTAACAAAATAGACCAATACCCAGAAGCAGATAGGTTAGCTATATACAATAAAATTCGTGATGAGCGAGTTCGTGAATTACTTTCAC
>JAKQYG010000409.1 GCA_023356515.1 Trichodesmium sp. MAG_R04
TGGACCAAAGATATCGATACATACTATTATGAACTAGATCACCATATTGGTCAGAGCCTGTTCTCCAACTATAATTCCACAAACCACCCCAATCAGATTGTTTTTCAAAACAAACTAATTCAGGAATTGTTTGTCCTTTTTCTTCAGCTTGCTGAAAAGAGCGCAAAATTGATAAGCCGCAAGGTCCAGAACCTATTATTGCTACTTTTGTCATTTTCCCCCCAAAATAAATTAAAAAACTAATTATTTCCTAAATTTATTGAACAGGACTTACGCCAAGGCACTAGCTGTAGTGCAAACATCTGAGATACTTACCAAGAATACACTATATATAGCGAAACTGCGTAAGTCTTGTTGAAATTAAAAGTCAACTTTCTCAACCAAAAAATCTTTAGTTTGAATGAAAAAAATAAAACCTCACCTAAAAATTAGGAGAAGGTTTTACTTGAATTTTAGCGTTGACATTATCCAGAACCTACTCTAAGAGAAAGCGCGGAATTCCTAGAAATAACAATCTAGGTTTCTGTTTCATCAGACCGGCCTCAAAGGTCGAACTTCTTTTTAGTCTTACGGTGACTCTCACTCTCGCAAACTACTCTCAATACTGCAATATTGATTTATTTTGATGTCAATGCTCTCCCAAAGGAGAGCAAGAATATTCAACCAACCTTTATATCAACGATCTGCATAGAACGACTAGATATTAGTCAAGGTTAGGCATAGATAGCACTGGCTCAGTCTCACGGTCGAGACCCTTCTCAAAACCACCCTCAGCAGCACGAGCGCGACCTGCGTGCCACAAGTGACCAATTAAGAAGAAGAAACCAAGAATGAAGTGAGCGGCAGCTAACCAAGCGCGAGGGTTAACATAATTGAAGCCGTTAATATCAGTAATGATACCACCTACAGAGTTGAGAGAACCATTAGGGGCATGAGTCATGTACTCAGCAGCACGACGAATTTGCCAAGGCTGAATGTCCTTTTTCAGTTTATTCAATTCTAGGCCATTAGGACCACGAAGAGGCTCTAACCAAGGACCACGAAAGTCCCAAAAACGCATTGTTTCACCACCGAAGATAATTTCACCAGTAGGAGAGCGCATGAGGTACTTACCAAGACCAGTAGGACCTTGAGCAGAACCAATATTAGCTCCTAATTTTTGGTCACGGACTAAGAATACAAAAGACTGAGCTTGGGAAGCTTCAGCATTAGTAGGCCCATAAAATTCGCTCGGATAAGCAGTGTTGTTAAACCATACAAAACAGGCAGCAATTAACCCCATCAAAGATAGAGCGCCCAAACTGTAAGAAAGATAAGCTTCTCCAGACCAGATAAAAGCACGGCGTGCCCAACCGAAAGGCTTAGTTAAAATATGCCAAACACCGCCAAAGATACAAATTATACCGATCCAGATATGACCACCGATGATATCTTCCATATTATCAACACCGATGATCCAGCCTTCACCACCAAAAGGTGCTTTAAGTAAATAACCAAATATAATAGCAGGATTAAGAGTAGGGTTAGTGATTACCCGAACATCACCCCCACCTGGTGCCCAAGTATCATAGACACCACCAAAGAACATGGCTTTGAATACCAATAATAATGCGCCACAACCTAATAGGATTAAGTGGTAACCAATGATGTTAGTCATCTGGTTCTTATCTTTCCAGTCATATCCGAAGAAAGAGGAATATTCTTCCAAAGTGTCTGGGCCACGAACGGCATGATATATACCGCCTAAACCAAGAACAGCAGATGAGATTAGGTGTAAAACACCTACTACAAAAAATGGAAAGATGTCAATTATTTCACCGCCAGGACCCACACCCCAGCCTATAGTTGCAATGTGGGGCATGAGAATTAAGCCTTGCTCATACATTGGCTTTTCTGGGACAAAGTGAGCAACTTCAAACAAAGTCATTGCTCCTGCCCAGAACACAATTAGACCTGCATGGGCAACGTGGGCACCAAGCAGCTTACCAGATAGATTGATTAGACGGGCGTTTCCAGACCACCAAGCAAAACCGGTGGATTGCTGGTCACGGCCTCCTATCATAGAATTAGAGAGCGTTACCACGTGGTATAACCTCCTCAGGGAATACTAAAGTCTTAATTGAGCTGATGTTAAAGATATATCCAAGTTCGGATGTCCTGCCTCAGCAAAATGTTTTTGGTATAAAAAAATGTTTCAAACTCTGAAGCTTCGTCTGCTATTAATATTCTCTCCTACCTGAAGGCATGGAAATTAGTACAATCTATTCCAAATTTTTGGTAAAGATCTGTTTTGATTAAATGGATCATTTTAATCTAAGCTTAGACAGAAGTTAATCAAAGTACATCAACGATTTTAGAGCGGTGAATGACCAAAGGCCAAAGTTTGCTTGATTATACAAGTTAACATAAGTATATATAGATTTAATAAATCTTGCAATTAATCATCACCATTTTTTAGGTTGTTTATTATCTTTGTTTGTCAAAGGCACATCTCCTGTAAAGTTTTTTAATTAAACTTATTATTTTTAACATTTTTTTTGCCCTTGACATTAAACTCTATTAGTTTACGAGCTAAAAAATTTTAGCTAAATTTTCGAGAAGCCCACACTATAGCATTAGCTTAGTTTGGGAATATGTCACAATCAAGAAAAGTATTATGGAAGGTTTATGGCTACTCAAATTTCAACAGGCAATCGCTTACTACATCAAGAAATTATTGGTTCTCGTCGTCTTAGCAATTACTTCTGGGCCATAATTGTGACCATGGGAGGTATAGGCTTTCTGCTATCAGGAATCTCGAGCTATTTGAAAGTTAATCTATTAATTGTTGCTGACCCTACCCAGCTTAGTTTTTTACCCCAGGGAATAGCTATGGGCTTTTATGGGTTAATTGGTACAACATACGGAATATTTTTGTGGTTAACAGTGATTTGGGATATTGGTAGTGGCTACAATGACTTCAACAAAAAAAATGGCCAGATTATGATTTTTCGCAGGGGATTTCCTGGAAAGAACCGTAAAGTAGAATTTAATTGTACTACGGAAAATGTCCAATCAATTAAAGTAGATATTAAGGAAGGTCTCAATCCTCGTAGAGCTATATATCTCCGCCTCAAAGATAGTCGGCAAATACCCCTTACTCGTGTAGGTCAGCCATTAGCTTTATCAAAATTGGAAAATGAAGCTGCTCAACTTGCAAAGTTTCTGCAAGTTCCTTTAGAGGGATTATAGAAGGCTGACGAACTGTTGTTAATTTGTTAACATATAATTACATAAGCTAACAAAAACTATATAAGTTATGTTCCACTTAGGAAGGTTGTAGAAATACTTGGCTTACATCCTCAGGACTTACGCACCCTATGGAGATGAAGGCAAAATCAAAATCATTAAAGAATGAAGCAGGGCAAAGATTGTACCATGCAAAATCCTACATATAGGGAGCAACTAGAGCTTCCACCAAAAGCGTGGTAGAGAAATTTTCTGCCACATTGGGAGATACCCCCTCAGTAAGTTAATCTTCCTGTGCATTGTTAACAATTGTTAGCAAAATAGTATCGGTCACCTTCTACTTTCTCAAAAAGTACATTTTGACGTAAAAGCTTTTTTTACTCTACACTTAAGCCTGTTTTCTAGTTCTATTTTGTTGAAGTACCATTAGGTAGGCCTCAAAAAAAATCAAGATTTAATTTTTAATGAAAATGCAAATAAAAATTAATCAGTGGTTATTGCCACTTTTTGTAGTTGTAACTTTATTAGTGACAGGATGTAGTGCTATCTCAGTTCCTAATATGGAAGCTTCTACCACAACTCCATCAATTCAAACAGAATTAGCTGCTAAATATAATTACTTACCTAAGCTCAACGGTAAAGCAATAGTAGTAATGACCGTTAATGCCTCTCCCATCACGATAGAAGTAGATGGTATTAACGCACCTATTACAGCAGGTAATTTTGTGGATCTAGTTCGAAAAGGAGTTTATGATGGGTTAGCATTTCATCGGGTAGTCCGTGAACCTCAACCTTTTGTGGTTCAGGGTGGGGA
>JAKQYG010000041.1 GCA_023356515.1 Trichodesmium sp. MAG_R04
GAAAACTTTAGTGTTTGGCGATCGCCTAATTTATGTATGAAAAATGCAGGTCATACAGTAGGTAATACTACATCAGAATAATCCTTGTAATATGTAAAGATGCCAGCGCTCATTGCTATACTATGAAGTTCCATAAGTTCACGGGCATAGTTTTCATTTAATCCTTTAAATCTGCCACGGGCACCTTTACTACCAGGAGCAGTATTTAACCAATTATCTAAATAAAATAACATGGCTGGATGATGGGCTGTTGCTCCTAATAAATTACGAAAATTACCAAGTGCATGAGGTCGAATGGCGTCTCTTTCATAAGTACCTACCCAGAGGCGAGTTAAGTTACCTTTATTTACAGAAATATTGAAGTGGTTAAACCAAAAATCAACCATGACTTCTTGTAGT
This sequence comes from Trichodesmium sp. MAG_R04, assembly GCA_023356515.1. Classification (GTDB taxonomy): domain Bacteria; phylum Cyanobacteriota; class Cyanobacteriia; order Cyanobacteriales; family Microcoleaceae; genus Trichodesmium. The sequence goes on from JAKQYG010000041.1 coordinate 400, forward strand.
TGTTTATTGCTAAATATCCCTTGAAGTAAACGTGCATTTTCTGATTCTTGCAAAACTTTTCTGATATTTTTATTCATTTCTCTTCGTTGTTTTTGAGTAAACCTTTTAGCTCCTTTTTTGAGTGGGGGTACAGTTTTTTTATATAATTCTGTTGGTGCTAAGTAGAAGTTAGTTAACTTAGCTATTTTTTGTGTGAGTTGAGGAGATTCTCTAATAGTTTCTGGCCTGAGTTGAGATTTAATAAAGTAATCAATTCCCATAGATTGCACTCTTTCTATATCTCCTGGTCTAGGACCAAAACTTAGACGATTTAAAACATGAATTGTTTGGCTAGTAATAGATTGACTATCGGCATAGCTAAACTTTGGTAAGCCTAACAAAATAATTAAGCCTAATAACAAAGAGATAATCCAGTGTCGAGAGGCTTTTTTCATAAATTATTTCCCCTGAAATACTCTAATTTTTTTGATTTACATTATTTAACTTGTATATACTTTTTGGCGATTTTGGCTCTAATTTTATTGCTTTTTGTAAACATTATTTAAGTTTTTATTTACAAAACAATTATAACTCCAATATTTTAATTTTAGCACTACAATATTTATCATGCCTGGTAAGCTTTTGTGCATTTATAACAACTGATTTTTATATGCCTCGTTTAAAGAAAAAATCCTTTTAAATTCTAAATTCTCACTTACTAATACGCATTTTAAATGAGTATTAGCTTATAATTCGTTTATTCGTGCCATAATGTCTGTCTGGCTTTACCTCAATCCCAGAAACCCTAGTTAAGGAACTTTCCAAATATTAATCTTCCTGTCCCAACCACCACTAACTATTGTTTGACCATCTGGACTAATTGCTACTGCACTAATATAACTGCTGTGTCCACTTAAACTTCTTTTTAATTTACCTGTACTTAGTTCCCAAAATTTTATTGTTTTATCCCAACTACCACTAATTAAAGTTTTTCCATTAGGCGTAATAACTATTGACCAAACTCCATCTAAATGTTCTTTTAAACTATGAATTAATTTACCTGTCTGTAAGTTCCAAATATTAATTATACCATCACTACTACTACTAACTAAGCTCTGACTATTAGAACTGAAAACTACAGATAAAATTGAGAGAGAATTAGTACTGATAGTACGAACCACTTGAGCTGTTTTCAAATTCCACAATTTAATCATATTATCCTTACTGCCACTAGCTAAAAATTGCCCATCTGGACTAATAGCGATCGCATTGACTATCTCAGAATGTCCTTCTAAGGTTTGCAGCAACTCTCCACTACCCAAATTCCAAATTTTAATAGTTCCATCCCAACTCCCACTGGCAAAAATTTTACCGTTGGGAGCGATCGCAACTCCATCTACCACATCAGTATGTCCTGGAATAGTTCGCACCAAGATAATATCAGTGATATTTTTATTCTTAGGTAGTTTCCATATTTTAATAGTTTTGTCATCACTACCACTGATAACGAATTGTTCATCAGGAGTCACGGCAACTGAGTTTACTGAATCTGGATGTGCTTTCCAGATAGCTATAATTTCTGCATTCTTAATATCCCAAACTGAAATCATACCATTACTGCTACCTATAACAATGTAAGCATTTAAAGCAACTATAGAATTCACTATACCACTAATTTCATTGGTAATTGCTTTTGCAAGAGTAAAGTTGAGAGCAGTTTTGGTGTCATCTTCTTTCATGGAAGTATTTGTAGGAACATAATTTGTTGTTTCTGCTGTACTAACTGGGGTTTGAACAGTTGGCAATGAAACCCTTTGTCGCCAGTTCCAAAAAGTATTAATTTCAATACCTCCTGAGACAATAACATCAGAGTTTTCTTGCAACTTGACAATACCATTAATAGCTACTAAGCCACCTTTTTCATTCAATACAGGTCCACCACTCATCCCCGCTCTGACTAAATTATCATATAGTAAACTATAACCAGCGACAGGTTCCTGACGATCTCTCACTACTCCTGCAGTGCTAAGAAAAATTCGTTGCTGGAGATTACTGCCAGAACGAGGCCATCCCCCTACAAATACTTTTGTTCCAGGAACTAACTGAGTTGGGTCTCCTTTTTCGGCAATGGGGTAGTTTTGAGAACTACTAAATGGTATGATCGCTAAGTCTACATTTGGCACTTGTTTGACTAGGGTATAGTAAACTGGGTGCATTTTTCCATCAGGTGTACGTAGTTGGTAATCTCCTACTTTATTAACAACGTGCCAGTTAGTCAGTACATAATATGTGTCTCCTTGTTTTTCAACAATTACTCCTGAACCACTGCTGTTTTGTCCGTCAATTCTAACTGTAATTGCTGCGGCAATTTTGTTAATTTCTGATTCTGTTGAGCCAAGAGTAATTTTTGGTGTTATTAGCACATTAGCAGTGGTGATACTAACTATATTTGTGATATTTATATTGAGTAAGTTGCTAATAGTAATTATGACAATGCTTCTCTTTAAATTCATTTTTTTTAGTTATATAGATTATAATATAGCAATCCTATTTTATTCATATATAGACCAGCAAATCACTTGTTAAAATGGTGCGTTATACTCCCCCCCTTTTTTTTTGCTAATACACCCTAACTAAAGTAATAATATGATAGCATATTAATCAAATTTACAAAACCGCCTTGGAAGAGCGATCGCTCAAACTCAACTTTTATGTGACAATTATGAAAATTGCAATTGCTCAACTTAATCCTGTTATTGGCGATATTTTAGGCAATGCCAAATTAATCTTGGATGCTGCACAAAAAGCACAAAATTTAGATGCTAAGTTAATTATAACTCCAGAATTATCATTAATAGATTATCCCCCACGAGATTTATTAATTTATCCTAGTTTGATAGAAAGAATTAGAAAAATTATCCAAATATTTGCCATCAGAAATAGCAGTTTTAGTAGGAACTGTAACCTTCAATTCTCAAGCCTCTAATACAGGAGAAAAATTACTATTTAATAGTGCAGTCTTATTAACAAATGGCAAAATCAAACAAATATTTCATAAACAACTTTTGCCCACTTATGATGTATTTGATAAAGGAGGGCAGAATTTAAACGTAGACAAGCAGCCCCTGATTTGAAAATTAGCGATCGCGCCTTTGGCACAGGTTGGCGGATGCTTATTGCTAAAAATTATCTTAAGGACTCGTGTCAAAATAACCTGAACAGTTTTTTTGACGAAAGATAGATTTGACAATTCATTTCAGATTAAATTTGTACAACTTACTTTTTACATGGCTCCTAACAATTAAATATTCTTAGTGAGAGCATCTTGCTCGCGTTCATTATCCCTCCACTTTGGTAGAATATGGTGCCAGAATAATTACAGCAAATTCCCAGTAGACGAAGTACAGATATTAGAAATTGAATGTTCTCAGTGCAGTCTGCACTCAACTCAAATATTCCATTTTGAATTTTGAATATTTGCTCCTTCTTCTCTCTTCAAGAAACCAATCTTCTAATCCAACCATTAACAGTAAACCGACTATTTTCAAATGCTTGAGAAGGGCAAATTACAGGCATTACTTCATGTCGGGAACGGCTGTTAAAAAAGACAATTGAATTATTAACAGGTGTAATAGTCTTATAATTCTGATGAGTTATTGCTCCACCACCTTTAAATTCAGTATCATAAATTCTCAATTCACCTCCAGAAAAAGCCTTAGGTTCTTGATAAAAATAATAAACATAAGTAATTTCTCGACTAGCAGTTTTTTCACTACCCGCATCGTTATGAATTTTGTAATAGCATCCATCATTATGCGCCGTTAGTTGCACTTCAATTTCTGATATCTCAAAGGGACGAAACTTTAGTTTAATTAATATTTCTGGTAATATTTCTAATATTTTGCTTTCAATAAGTGCTGATAATTCGGGAAAATTTTGTGGAAATAGTACATAAGATTGGCGATATTTATCTGCTTTAGTTGTTGTGGTTGATTCAATATATTTTTCCTGTTTCTTAATTGCTTCCTCTATCGCTTTTTGATTTTTTTCAGGTAATAAAAAGTTTGTAAATTCCACATAATTAGCAGGTAAGAAATTAGGACTTGCCTGTATTTTTTTTGGGATTTCAGTAAATAAGTTTGTTTCTAAATTATTTACCTGTAATTGATTTATTTGTTGTTGAGCTTCGGATACTAATGTAGCTGATAAATGATTTTTTTGAGATAAAATACCTGTCATCTCTATGATTTTCAAGGCTACTGTTGCTCGTTCTTGTGCAGAAAGTTGTTTATTTTTAAGAATTTCTTCTAAAGTGTCAATTGACTGGAGCAGTAATTTATTTACTCTTTCTGTGGTAACAATATTGTGCTGATTAAAATTGCTATTTTTATTTCCTTTTGGTTCTGTGTGCATAATAAAACTTGATAATTTACTGGAGGTTTAATAACCCTTTACGTTCATAGTTTATCTTAACAGCATTTTCCCAAGTCATAAAGTACGTATATCGATAGTTTTAGAGACTAGGAAGTAGGGAAAATGAAGATTAGGATAGGAAAAAAGGAAAAAAGTAAAAAATATTTACATATTCTTCCTTTGAAAGACTATATAATTCTGATTGAAATTTCATTTTTAATATCTATGCCCAAAAAACTTGTATTAATGGATCATGACGGTGCTGTAGATGATTTTCTCTCCACTATTTTACTAATGACTATGGAAAATATTCAACCTTTAGGAGTAATTGTAACACCGGCTGATTGTTATATTAAACCTGCAATTAGTGCCACTCGAAAAATTTTAGATTTAATGGGGTGTTCTGATGTTCCGGTAGCAGAAAGTACAGTGCGTGGAGTTAACCCCTTTCCAGTTTTATTTAGAAGAGACTCTTTTGCAGTTGACCATTTTCCAATTTTAAATGAGAAGGAAAATATCGATACTATTTTAGTTTCTGAACCTGGTCAAAATTTTATGGTAAGAGTTTTAAAATCTGCACCAAAACCTGTCACATTAATGGTAACTGGCCCTTTAACAACTGTTGCTACAGCTTTAGATATTGCTCCAGAAATTGAGTCAAAAATTCAAGAAATTGTGTGGATGGGTGGTGCATTGAATGTACCGGGGAATGTAAGTAAAGAGATGGAACCTGGTCAAGATATGTCTGCTGAATGGAACGCTTATTGGGACCCATTTGCTATTGACAGGGTTTGGCAAACTCAAATTCCTATTGTACTTTGCTCATTGGATATTACTAATAATGTTCCCCTAACTTCAGAATTTTCTCACAAATTAGGCAGGCAAAGAAAGTATCCTATTTCTGATTTTGCCGGACAATGCTATGCGTTGGCAATTTCTCAGGATTATTATTTTTGGGATATTTTAGCAACTTCTTACTTAGCACATCCAGAATTTTATCAACTGAAAGAATGGGAAACTGTAGTTGTTACCAAAGGTATCAGTCAAGGTCGGATAAAAGTAGAAAATGGTGGACGGAAAATTATGGCAATGGAAAAGGTGGATAAAGAGAGTTTTTACAATTATATTCTCCAACAATGGGCAAGGTAGAGCTAATTAACTGGAATATAGCACTACAAAAAAGTGTTCGGACATTGATATAATTAAAATCCTTTATAATCAATACTTTTGACTTGAGCTGATGGCTAAATACTTGAAGCTTAAAGCTATATAATACTTTGAGGGGAGTTAAAATATGGACTATGAACTTTCTGAAACTAGCCGTTTATTAGACATTATGTCTGCTTCTGGTCGAATGATGACAAAAATAGTGGGGAAACAAGACCAAACTACAATTATTCAAACGACTTTTCCTACACCTTGGAACAACCACCGGGTCATATATCTAAATTTTGATTTATGGATGAATTTACCCAAAGCACAAAGAGATTTAATTATGTTGCGAACTGTGAGTTGGTTAGGTAAAATTCAATGGTTTAAGCCTAGCATAAATCAAGGCATTTTTGGAGTTGGGATAGTAGGAATTATATCTCAATTAATAGAAGCAGATTTGATTGGCATATTAGTTTCTAGTAGTTTAACTACAATAGGTTTAATTAGAATTTGGCAAAGTAACCATAATACAGAAGCAGAATTAGCAGCAGATGAAATGGCAATTCGAGTGGCAACTAGACGAGGTTATGAAGCACCTTCAGCAGCTAATCATTTATTACAGGGAATTGAAAATGTTGCCAAAATTGAAGGGCGGAATAATTTTCATTTTGCTGAGCTGATTAGGTCTCAAAATTTAAAAGCGATCGCTGGCTTATCTCCAGTAGGAGTGCCAGAAAGAGTGAGGAAAGAATAATTTTACTGGGGGCATCTTTCTCCCTGGGAAGTCAGGAGTCTGACAAGAGTAAGTATTCTGCGTTTCTCGACTTTTCAAGCTGTATCCTTAGCAGTTAGGGACATTGCATGGAACATACCTACTAGCCAGGCTTAGGACTACAAACATGCTACATTTTTTTTTAGCAATTAAGGTAGATTATATCATGTTAATATAAATAATTGCTAAATCGTTGACTCCTGTTGAGCACTATAATTTTCTTCTTAATCCCCAAAAAGGGGGGGGGATTGACTTTTAGCTTATATTTTTATACTACATTTATCGTACAGAATGTAGATTGTTTAGCAAACATTGATCACCCTTAGTTTCACTAAGCGATCGCTTACCTTCTAGTTAAAATCTCTTGCTATTTAACTTTACTCTTTCCCCATAATTCAACAACATTTCTAAAGCTGCCAAACGATTTTGCCAAGTTTGAACTTGATAAGCATTTTCCCGAGAATGAGCACTCATAGCGTTTCTAAATTTTAACTGGAATTTCCTCAGGCTTCTTCTAGCATGACTCAAATTACTATTATCAGGATTATCAGTCAATTTTTCCAAAGCTGTTGCTAACTCTCCTGCCTCATTACGCCAACTTTCAAGTTGAGATTCCCCCAAATAAAGTTGCTTATTTCCTAACAAAAAACTCCATTCTTTTTTCAAAGCTTGAAAACGATCTACAGCAGCAGCAAATGGTTGTCGGTAAGGAATTACACCCTCCACAACTTGAGTTGTTTGAGCAAAACCACTTAATGCAGCTTTTCTGTTATTATCCGTTTCTTGCCTACCTTGAGTGCGAGTCAAAAATCCATGCAAACCACCAGTAATTCTTTCCGCAGCAAAAATAATATAACCCCCAGTAGGTAAATCTCGCGCTGCTTGAATCTGGTCAACTGCTATAATCTCAGGAATATTCAAAAGCTTAACTGCTGGCGTTATCAAAGTGCTACCTAATACTCCTCTATTTGTTAGCGGTTGGGTTATTTGCTGAAAACGATTCGTATCTAAAGCATAAGTCATAGGAGTCAGTAAATCAATATCCCCATTGAGAACCCAGGTTTCCCAGTCTTGCTGAATTTTATTAAAACGTTCATGGCGGGGAAAAGGAAACACTGCCACCGAAAGAATCAGCTGTGGATATTTCCATTTGAGAAAATTAGAAGTATTAGTAACAAAATTATTAACTTGATTAATCTTAAACTCAGTCCAATTCCACAAATTCTGGCGATCGCGTGGTGAAATCTTCATCGGATCTATTCCATACAACTGTCGAAACTGATGACGCGCTGTCGGGCTATAACCATAAGAAAAATTCCGACGAGGATCTTGAAAAGGATAGCGAATATAATCAAGTTGAATCCCATCAACCTGATACCGACTGGCAATTTCATCTATTATATTACGTAAATATTGCCTAACTTCAGGATTTGCCGGGTCGATATAAACCTTCCCATCAGCAGGATGCCTTTTCCGACCCTTGTTATCAGTCATCACCCAACTAGGATTAGCCGAAATTAACGGACCTAAATAGCTATCTACTTGACCAAGAGCGCGATTATGAGCTTGGTTTCCCACTGCGAAGGTCCAAATCCAAGCGTGTAGCTCCATATTCCTTTCGTGGGCTAACTTCACTGCTACTTTCAAAGGGTCCCAAGAAATTGTCAAAGGATTCTGTTTTGGGGCAACATTACTAGGATAAATCGTATAACCAGCATTAATAGTTTCAAAGAAAACAGTATTAATACCTGCAGCAGCAAGTCGATCAAATACCATTACTAAACCTCGTTCAGACCTAGCCCTCACAATTGTTCCCCGGTCTAACCAGACAGCTCGAATCTCAGCCCCCGCTCTTTGACCGTCAGTGGGATAGTTATTCCACAACATTTGCCTTGTTTGTAGCCATTGATTTCTGGCCATAGCATATTGTTTGGCTTTTACCTGTTGGGGAAAATTTTGAATTACCTGACGTGCTCTAGTAATTACTTGTTGAGCATCGCTGATTTTTTTATATTTTTGAGCAATAAAGGTAGTGTTGTCAGTATTGGCAGCTACTAAGCTAATATCATCTGCTGCCAGATTCACTTCCACATTTGCAGATTTAGCTGCTACTAGTGCACTTTCAAATCTACCAAGGAGATTATTTAATTCCTGTAACATTGCATGAGCTTCAGCTCTGCTAATTGGATGACTTCCTTGTCTGATGTCTAAACCAGGAGGTGCTGATTCTGATGAAGGGTCTGCTTGGGAGTTGGGTACTTGTATTTGTGGTAGAGGTAGAGGTCTAAGTAAGGCAGTTATAGGATTACGGCGAGAAGATGATGTGCTTGTTTTTGCTTCTTGTGGAGTCTGGTTCCAAATAGTTTCTCTATTATTATTTTGTGGGGTAAGATTGTCACTCGAACTAATAATTGTGTCTTTTTCAGTAACAGTTTCACTTTGCCGATTTTGTTGTTCTTTTTGTTGTGAGAATCTATGCCAAATATTCTCACCTTTATTATTAGTAGTCTCCGAAGTTAAATTTGCAGGAGAACTAACAGGAGTATCTTTCTCACTAACAGTTTCACTTTTAGGAGCTGTTGTCGTCTTTACTCCTAAATTACTATTTTGACTACCTAATCTTTCCGTTGCTTGAGTCAGATGTTCTGGTTTCTTGTCAGTAGTTATTTTTTCTTGCTGACTTCTGAGCCAAATATTATCTTGATTTACAGTTGAATTTTGAGCTGTACTAGCAGTTAGATTTATATTTGAGTTTTCCGCAGTATTTACAGACGTAGTTATAGGTTTGATTCTAACTGGATTTACATTTTCCTTTTCCTTCATTGATATATTTGAAGGGGTAGTTCTAGGTTGAATTTTTATTGGGTTAGAGTTATTAGCAGTAGGTACGGTCGATCTATTATTCTCTAAGGAAAAAGGATTATTATTTTTGGTACTAAATTGTAGTTGATTTTGATAACGATTCAAAATAGCTTGTAACCAAATACTGTCTAAAGTAGCACTATTTCCCCAGTGCCAACCTAAATAGGTAGCTTGAGGAGTAATTACTACTGCTGAAGAACCAGAACTTCCTTTCCAAGTAGCAGCGGTTGTGCTGCTTAAACCTGCCGGAATTAATATTCCACCTGCAACTGTACTTTCATTGTTAATTTTTGGTGCCCAACTTGTAGATTCTTCACAGGTAATATCTAAACAACGATATTTAGGTTCTGGTGTGGTGGGTTGACTCAGAGGAAAGGCCCAGTAAGAACCAAGGAGTGATCGCAATTTTTGCCGTACTCCTGGCTGAGACCTTTTACCTACTTGACCACTAGCTATTAATTTTCCTCCCTGCTTCACCCACTTTTCAAGAATTTGTACTTGAGTTTGAGTTAAAGTTTGAGTATTTGGTAAAAAGATAACTTTTAGCCCAGATAGGTCAGCTAATGTATTTATTTGTCTTAAATCAATTGGCTTATAACTAATACCTAAAGCACGTATTCGTTTAATAATTTGATTCCATTCATTTGCATTTTGGGTGTCTTGAGCGATCCCTAATAAAACATTAGCTCTACTAGGGCTTGGTAACAATACTATCATACTTAGTAATATACCTACCAACTTTGGTAGAATTGGTAAAATTTGTTTAGATAAAGCTTTTTGTTGATTCATAACTCCTTACTATCATACTAAATTCAGTTAACAACTAAATATTAAAAATCATTCTTTAAATTTCTAGTCGTGTAGTTTGAGTGAGCTTTTCTCAAATTAAAGAATAGGTTATACAGCAATTGCCATTACTACATAAGACATTTTCATTCCTCTCAAACTTAGTCACAGCAAAAATTTACTTTTTGTACATAGTGTTTCCGGCTAGTATGATATCATAATATATCTCTAATTATGTAGAATTATGTCCAAATGTTTAACTTTTTTTAGTTAGCCATATGGGGAAATATTTACCGCAAAATTGGGTTTAAAGCCTCGCCCATAAGCGGGGGACTTTCCATACTATAATTAAGAGTAGAAAATGATTGAGATAATCGACATTAGTTATGAAGACAACTTTCAAAATAATGCTATTTTTTAGTCTTTGTATCTTAGGTTCTACACTTTCTTCATGCCAAATAGTTGGAGGATACCTTTTTGAAAAAGTTGCTGATTGTGCACTGCTTAATGAATGTCCACAACTAAAAAATGATACTGAAAGACAGCAACCACAGGACACAGTTCAAAGACAAGAAACTGAAAGGCAGCAAGTACAGGAAAGAAATCAAAAATTTGTTCGAGATAAATTCATTGATGCCATTGCTGTAAATACCATGGTAAATCAAGGATATGTTTTTTTATCTGGTAAAAGTGGTAAGCAGTTCACAGGAAAGGTTGCTAACTCTGAGATTAGGGAAAGAGGAAATTTGGAAGAAAGTGGAGTTGCTGCGTGGATCCACTGGAGCGATGCTCAAACTTCTTCAATTTTGTTTATGAAGAATTCTAGAGTTCGAGTCTGGGAAAAAGGGTTTGAGTACAGGGGCAAATGGTACTGGGGAGCTAATGATAATTTACTATATGTCAAAATGGATCAGGGAGCTCAATATAAGTTTACTAAAAGCCGACTATATACTAAAGGTAATCCAGAAAAACCTCGTCGATCATCATCAGAACAAACTTTAAGAAATTACTACCAAACTCTAAACAGTTATAAATATCAAAGCGCTTGGAATTCTTTATCCTCTGAATTGCAATCAGAAGGATATCAGTCCTACTTAGATTGGTGGACTCAAGTTAAAAAGATAGAGGTACTAAGTACCAAATTGGTATCAGAAGATGGGTTTAATTCTACAGTAAACAGCAGATTACGATACTTGACAAAATCTGGCCGAAAAATCAATCAAATGCTTCGCTTTGATTTTGTTTGGGACACAGGTTCTGACCGTTGGCTAATTAATAAAGTTGAACGTTTGGCATTGCTGAATTAGGCAATGAATTTGTTAAGGCCCACATTCCGCACTTCTTAACATTAAACTGATAATTTTATTAATCTATCGCCCCTAATACTCTCCCTAAAACCCTTATAGCTATGGACATTTATTTTCACTGTTATATAATTTTCTCATAAAAAATTAGTGATTACAGCGCTTTTCAAATTAATGAACTACATCGTCATAACCAAAACCTTGTAGGGACGTTGCATGCAACGTCCCTACTGTGGTCTACCGACATGAAAACTGCTGTAAGAAATTTTATTGATATTGAGTTCTATAATGAGGGTTCTTCCTACAAGCCTCTTTAAAAACGTAAATTATAGATTAAGATGTGCGGAATGTAGGTAAGGTCAAATAACCTCTATCGTAATCTACCCATAAAAAAACTGCTGTTATCTGATTCTGCATTCTGTGAAGCTCCAAAAAATCAGGGACGAAAAGATTTTCCCCTTGCATCCGCATACAAATCATGGTATAGCAGTCGAAGTATAGCACTATGGGTAAGTAAGAAGTTAGAAGTAATCTCTGACTGAATTTCAGCATTTAGTAATGTCCTAACTTTTGCTTCGACTGCTATACTGTGTTGTCTAAGGGGTTTACTTGCCTATAAACATGATTTTTTCAAATCAATCTCCAATACCAATATAGGAGGAACAGTATAAAGATTTGAGAGTCCTTTCTGGAGATATCTATAGCAGTACAAAAAGACGTTAGGACACTTTCTAACCTCTTTCATGTCCTAAAAAACCTTGTTAAAGAATCTAAAAATGTCCTAACCTTAGCACGTAGCGCTATAATACAAAATAAAATATGTAGAATAATGATATTTGCTCAAAATCTAGGGTATTTTAATCCCTAGAAAGCTCAACTATTATTCAATCACTTCGTTCACAGGGAAACGGTTAATCAACTGCATAGCCCGATAGGCATTACGTTGCAAAGCATCAGATAAATAAGGCACATGAGGAATCTGAGACAAAAAATCCAAAGTCCGACGTAAAATCCGGACAACATCACCCTCATCCAGACTTGTATTTTCCACTAACTCTTGCCATTCGACTCCCAAAGCCCACTGTTCCACCAAACCAATCAAATCCCATTCCAACCAGACAGGTAAAGCCACCCGATACCGACGCTGCACCTGAAATAACTGATGTCGTAAATTACGCAAACTAGCCAAAGCCTGCTCTACCTGAACAGACAAATCATAACGAGTCCAACTATCAGGTCTAGTAATCTCTGTCACCAGACCAGCACAAGCAGCAGCTAAATGATGAGGGTCAAGTCCGTCAAAAGATCCTGACATCAGCACCAAACCAAGCCACAATTCATTATCACCTCGAATAGCGGCACAAACTTGACCAATCTCTGTAGGCTCAACTCCCTGTAAACAGCTAAAATATTGCAAAATTTCAATTAGATTGAGAAACTCTTGCCAGTGACGTGCCAACTTCTCCTCCAATTCAGTTTGGCGATCCTCTATTTCCGCCCTCAAAATACCTATTCGTCGCCAACCCTTAATTAAAGTACGAGGTTTTCCCCATTTCTTCAAAGGATGTTCCTCAACTTGTGCTTCGACCATTGCCACTTTCTGCATTTGTGCTAAAACTTCTGGAGTATCTACTGGCATTGGTACTACTGGAATTTGTTGAGCTAAAGCTAGAGAAGTTTCATCTCCTTTGCGACATTGCCCCAAGCGAAATTCCATCCCTTCAGGAAACTCTATGTGCTCCACAGCAAGCAACCGAGGCAATTCTGTCTTTAGAGTTACTACATCCATTGCTCCTACTACATACCATCGATTATCCCTGCCCAAACACAAGGAATAAGAAGATTGACCAGAACCAGGAACTTTTGCTACTAATACTGCTGGGATAGGCTCTGAAATAGATTTCTTCGCAGTAGGAACATGCTTTCCTTTCAAACTAACAATAGTTCCCAATACTGCAAAAGACAAAGATAAAGACATTTCTCTAATACGAGCTTCCTCTGCTTGCTTTTGCAAAATTTTCAGCAGTCGTTTCTCCTCTTTTGCTTTTTCCCGTAACTTTTCATAACTTGCCAGTAATTGTTCGAGACTAACCCAGTCATTCTCTTCATAGATTCCCAGTTTATTTTCTACAGATGCCAATTCCTCTAACTTCTGTTCAATCTCTTTCCGATCTGGCATTAGAGATAGGGTAGACAAATACTGACCAAAACTACGCTCTACTAAATTTTTTGCCTCCTGCAATACATGAGTTTGTAGTAAATTCAGCACCATACCATAGCTAGGAGTAAACTGGCTCACCAATGGGTCAGATCCTGAAGTTGATAAATAAGCTGCCTCTTTCGCACCCTCAAACCTAGTTTGAACAGTTACAACATAACCTTGAGGATCCATCCCTCGCCGTCCTGCCCTGCCTGCCATTTGCAGAAATTCTGATGGTTTTAGGAGTCGGTGTCCATCATCTGTGCGTTTTGAGAGACTAGAGATAACTGTTGTACGAGCTGGCATATTTATTCCTGCCGCTAAGGTTTCTGTGGCAAATACTATTTTAATTAAGCCTTGCTGAAATAATTCCTCAACTAATCCTTTCCAGACTGGTAACATGCCGGCATGGTGAGCTGCTATTCCTCTGGTGAGAGGTTCTAACTGTTCAGACCTTGCCAGCTCTGGGTTGCGGTTGAGAAATTTCTGAATTAGCTTTTGTAGTTTGGTTGCCTCTGCTTCATTCACCAAGGTAAGATTTCTGGCTTGTGCTACTTCTTTTACTGCACGAGCGCATCCTCTACGGCTGAAGATGAAGTAGATGGCTGGTAACATATCTCGCTCTTTGAGCTGAGACAGAACTGTTGATAAGATGGGTTCTTGTTGTCTCTCTCTTCTGTCTCTACTTGCTTGTCTACTTTTAGGCTTAAGTTGGGGATTGATTCTTTTTTGATTGCTGTTAAGCAGAGGAAATAAACCTTTATTGTTGGAAAAATTAAATTGCAGAGGGACTGGTCGGAAATCAGAGTAGATTAATTCGGTAGGTCCATGAACTCTAAGAATCCAGTCTGTAAGTTGGTCACTATTAGCTACTGTAGCGGAGAGGGCTAATAGTTGGATTTCTGATGGGCAGTAAATTATTGATTCTTCCCAGACTGTGCCTCGTTGGCGATCATTCATGTAGTGGCATTCGTCTAGAACTACTGCTTCTACTTTTTCTAGGGATGTTCCTATTTCTCCAATGGGAGTACCATACAGCATATTACGGAAGATTTCTGTAGTCATTACTAGGACCGGTGCTTCCCGGTTGACAGATGTATCTCCTGTAACTAGCCCTACTTCTTTGACCCCAAATAGGTGGCGGAAGTCCCGCAATTTTTGGTTTGATAGGGCTTTTAGAGGTGTGGTATAGAAGACTCGTTGTCCACGACTTAAGGCCCGGTAAATGGCATATTCTCCGATTAGGGTTTTACCTGAACCTGTGGGGGTACAAACAACTACTGATTTTCCAGCGTTTAGGGCAGCGATCGCTTGTTTCTGGAAGTTGTCTAATTCAAATGGAAATAAGGTCTTCAGATCCAGCCCTTGGCTGTTCTGGGTTGAGTATGACACTAAAATTTATTTTGTTGACTTTACAAAGGTTATGTGATATGCCAAAATCCATGCTTTTTGCAAGGAAATATAGACTTTATATTTTTATTTTAAACTATATTTTTCAAAAGTTTGAAGTTTAAGGCCACTAATGCCTAATTAGTTAACAACAGGACTTACGGAACGGCACTAATTGTAGTGCCAATATCTTTGAAATTACAATTTTTTGCACCATATATAGCGGTAATGTGTAAATTCTAACACTATTTATCTGCTTTTGCAAAGAATTATTTTTCTTCTTCTAACTGTTTTTTTTCTTTTTCTAACTGTTCTGTTTCTTCTTCTAACTTTTTGATTTGCCCTTGCAAACTTTTAATATTATCATCTAAGGATGTATTTTTCTTTTGCATTTCCTTGATTAACTCATCTAAATCAAAGTAAATCAAAGGTTTTTTTCCTTCAATAATATTGCCAAAATTTTCTAATTCTAACTCCAGAGAATAAGATGATAAGTTCCATTTTCCAGA
>JAKQYG010000410.1 GCA_023356515.1 Trichodesmium sp. MAG_R04
CATTAGCAGACTCATCGTAGTTATCTGGAGGATTAGTCATTGGTAATTTTCCTTCTGGAAAACCACCTTGTTGCAATCCTGGGTTAACATTCTCCCTTAACTCTCTAATTTTATGGCCTAACTGTTGTTGCAAATTATTGGCCATTACTTGGGCCAATTGTTTAAGCCATAATTGTTGCTGAGCTATTTGTCGCTGAGAAAGAGATTCCAGTTGTTGAGCTTGTAACTGTTCATATAGTTTTCTTAATCTATTGACATCCTGATTAAGCTGTTCTTTCTCTAATCTTAATCTATTAACATCTTCCCCTAACTGATTTGTCAAATTTCGACAAAAACTGTCCAAATCTTGAATCACCAATTTCAGAGCTTCTTCTGTTGATTGAGGAGTTTCAGCTCCTTGATTTGAAGGTTGAGTATTCATTTTCTGTTCCATCTTTGCTAACCTAACCTCACAATACTCTTATTTGCTTTATCCTTTAGTTGTCTCAGCATTCCTCTGTTTCAGACAAAAAAACTTCTAAATTCTGGCTTACTAATGTACACAACAAAGTAAATTTTTTTGGCCAATATAGTTAATCTCCCCATAACTCCATCACTACTACTTCTTGTATACTCCCTAATCTTTGATGTATATTAGTGGATTGTGAGTTTAAAAAATTACAATGAAAGCCCAAGAAATAATTTCCTCAATTGAAGCTGAAGAAATCGAAAAATTCAAGCAAGACTTGAAAAAGAATATTCCCTTGCTCTATATAGGTGACACAGTAAAAGTCGGAGTCAGAATTATAGAGGGAGGAAAAGAACGAGTCCAGCCCTACGAAGGTACTATCATTGCTATGCGAAATGGAGGTATCAACGAAACTATTACAGTTCGTCGTATTTTTCAAGGTGTAGGAGTAGAAAGGGTATTCTTGATCCATTCTCCTAGGATTGCTAGTATTAAGTTAATCCGTCGAGGAAAGGTGCGTAGAGCTAAACTCTACTACCTAAGAAAACGTATTGGTAAGGCCACTCGTGTGAAGCAAAGATTTGATCGTTCTTTATAGTTTCAAAAAGAATCTCAAAAATTTTCTCCCACTTGATAAAAAGTTATGTTAGACTAATAATATAGAGTGAGTACGCTTAGGTTAAGTCTAACATCTCTAAAAATGTGCGTCTTTAGTTCAGTTGGTAGAACGCAGGTCTCCAAAACCTGATGTCGGGGGTTCAAGTCCTCCAAGGCGCGGTGGATTTAAAAATAGAAAAAATACAAAAGTTGGCGGTATCAGATATTCTCTGGCCATAATTGAATTGGCCTTGCCCTTAGAGATGAACTTTGACTTTGATTCTGTAGTAGAAAATTATGCTATGATTTCTATGCTGTAGATTCTAAGAATGAATGAAGTACAAATATTAAATATAACCAAATCTTTGTAGCGCAGTTATCTCGTCTACTCTAACTGAAAGTTGGTTGCATGAACGGTTAAAGAACATTACAAACCCAGGGGAGGAAATAAATTATTGTGGCCAAAAAAGAAGAAGTAGGAGTGCAAGAAAATAAAGAAGATTTAAATCCTCTAACTTTTTTCCGGAGAACGAAAGAAGAACTAGATAAGGTAGTATGGCCAAGCAGGGAACAATTAATAAGTGAATCTGTAGCCGTACTATTGATGGTTATTCTATCAGCAACAATCATCTACTTAGTAGATGAGCTTTTTAGCTGGGCAGCCGGGGTGGTGTTTGGATGAATTTATATTCAGAAGAAACACAGGATACAACACAATTAGACCAAGGGGAACCAAAAGCTACAAAGTTTGCGAAAGGAGAATTGCGATGGTTCGCAGTACAAGTAGCTTCTGGTTGCGAGAAGCGGGTTAAGGCTAATTTAACCCAGCGTATTCAAACTCTTGATGTTACAGACAAAATATTTAAAATAGAAATACCTCATATAGCTGCTATTAAGCTTCGTAAAGACGGTAGTCGCCAACATAGTGAAGAAAAAGTTTTTCCTGGGTATGTATTGGTACAAATGAAGCTGAATTGGCACGAAGAGCAAAAAGAATGGAGAATTGATGATGAAGCATGGCAAGTAGTCAAAAGTACCCCAAATGTGATTAACTTTGTAGGTGCTGAACAAAAGCGACCTTACGGAAGGGGTCGTGGTCATGTAAAGCCATTACCTCTCAGTTCTTCAGAGGTAGAAAGGATATTTAGGCGAGCTCAAGAGCAAGAGCCATCGTTAAAAATAACAGTTGCAGAAGGAGACTATATTACAGTACTTTCTGGACCATTTAAAGACTTTGAAGGTCATGTCATTGAGGTAAGTCCAGAAAGAAGTAAATTGAAGGCGCTATTATCCATTTTTGGACGTGATACGCCTGTAGAATTAGAGTTTAACCAGATAGAAAAGCATAAGTAATGGCAAAAAAAGTCGTAGCGGTTATTAAGTTGTCTATTAAGGCAGGGAAAGCTAACCCTTCTCCTCCAATTGGTCCAGCTTTAGGTCAACATGGTGTAAATATCATGGCGTTTTGCAAAGAGTATAACGCTAAAACTGCAGATCAAGTGGGTACAGTGGTACCAGTAGAAATCTCAGTTTATGAAGATCGTAGTTTTACTTTTGTTTTGAAGACTCCACCAGCAGCGATATTGATCAAAAAAGCAGCAGGTGTAGAACGTGGTTCAAGTGAACCAAACCAGACAAAGGTAGGCTCCATTACACATATTCAACTACAAGAAATTGCCCAAATAAAAATGCCAGACCTCAATGCTAATGACATTGAAGCTGCGATGAAAATTGTGGCAGGTACAGCAAGAAATATGGGTATTAGCATCACTGATTGATGAATAAAATCAGATAATATTAATTAATCTACATTATTCACAGTAGAAATCAAAGTAAAAGTAAATTGATATATGGGGGAGAAGCAGAGCTTCGCTAAGCACCCCAGGAGAATTAAATGCAAAAAAAAGTCTCTCGTAGATTGCAAGAACTGAGAAAAAAAGTGGAAGAGCGACCTTATGAACCAAAAGAGGCACTCCAACTTTTAAAAGAAACAGCTACAGCAAAATTTCCAGAAGCCGCAGAAGCTCATATCCGTTTAGGAATAGATCCTAAATATACAGATCAACAACTACGGACTACAGTAGCCTTACCAAAGGGAACAGGTCAAACTATCCGAATTGCTATCATTGCTAAGGGTGAGAAAGTTAAGGAAGCTCTAGAAGCAGGAGCAGATTTAGCAGGGTCAGAAGAGCTGATTGAACAAATTAGCAAAGGTATGATGGACTTTGATAGGTTAATCGCTACACCAGATATGATGCCTCAAGTAGCTAAACTAGGTCGTTTGCTAGGACCGAGAGGTTTAATGCCATCTCCTAAAGGAGGTACTGTAACTTTTGACTTAAATCAGGCAATTAATGAATTTAAAGCTGGTAAGTTAGAATTTAGGGCAGACAGAACTGGTATTGTTCATATCATGTTTGGTAAGGCTTCTTTTTCGGTAGAAGATTTACTCATAAATTTAAAAGCTCTACAAGAATGTATTGACCGCAACCGTCCTTCTGGAACAAAGGGTCGTTATTGGCGTACTATATTTGTATCGGCAACGATGGGGCCTTCAATTCAAATTGAAGTTAACTCCTTACAGGATATGAAATTAACTGAAGCAGCTTAATTTAACTCCTCCGGCGGGAAGTCCCGTGCTCTTCTGAAGGAGAGCGTCGGGATGAAAGCAGGGCGTTATGTGTGTGGTTTATCCTGATATTCTATGTACTTTTTTAGGACTGGAATACGAACACCACCACAGGTAGCGATAAAATGTTTGATCAAAAACTCGGTTGAAATTTCTCGAAAACTACTCTTTAAGCCTCTTAACTACTTACAGATTTCAGATTCGCAATCCAGGCTTCTAACTGTGGTTGATTTAGGAATAGCATATATAGCAACGTGCGCTGGTATATTTACATGGTACAAGTTGCTACTAATGTAATATATTTGAAAGTATTGGTAGATAGTAGCGTAAAATTGTACTACACTTAAATGCGATAGTAATATG
>JAKQYG010000411.1 GCA_023356515.1 Trichodesmium sp. MAG_R04
AGAATCTTTACCCAAACTTATATTATTTTTTTTATCTTTTATATCTTCATATTCTACTGTTTGATTTTCCAAGATTTCCTCTTCTTTTGATAATTTTTTGTGTTGTTCTTGCCATATTTCATCCAGGTCTGCCGTCAAACTAAAATCAGAGATTTCTTTTATAGCTTCACTATTTTTTCTATTCAAAAATGAATCATGTTGTAATTTTTCATCTATTTGATTCAGGGATGCTTTACCATTTTCTATTGGTAACTCATTCATTAATTTTTTATCATCTATAGGCAAATAATCTTCAAATTCCGTCAACTCTGATAAATCTTCTATATATTTTGAATCTTTATCTTTCTGGTTATCGATATTACCATTTGTTTTGAAAAGATTATCATCTTGATCTATAAATTCTAAATCATCTATATTCTCTTCTAATTCACTAACATCAAACTTTTCCTCGGAGTTCTCTGCTGTTAATACTAGACTATTTTCATCTAGAAGTAGTTCTGAAACATTTTCTAAACCTTGGGTATCTAATTCTAGACTATTCTCATCTAGAAGTAGTTCTGAAACATTTTCTAAATCTTGGGTATCTAGTTCTAGACTATTTTCATCTAGAAGTAGTTCTGAAACATTTTCTAAATCTTGGGTATCTAGTTCTAGACTATTTTCATCTAGAAGTAGTTCTGAAACATTTCCTAAATCTTGGGTATCTAGCTCTAGACTATTCTCATCTAGAAGTAGTTCTGAAACATTTTCTAAATCTTGGGTATCTAGTTCTAGACTATTCTCATCTAGAAGTAGTTCTAAATCTGAAACATTTTCTAAATCTTTCCCATCTAGCTCTAAGCTATTTTGATTTCCGAGTGCTTCCGAATTACTAGAAACTTGTCCTTCTGTAGACTCTTCCTTTTTATGGTCATCAATGTTATTATTGTCAAGCATTTCTCCAAAATTATTATAGAACACTGGAGAATCTGTGATAAATTGCTCACTATCGTTAATACCTTGTTGAGCATAGTTAATTAGGTCTTGATCATCACTTAACTCTAAAACTAACTGGTATTGTTCTTTAGCCACATCGTACTGATGGAGTCCATAGCAGTATATATGACCACAAAGTAGACGAGAACTAGGGTCTTCTGGATAATCTTGAATTAAATTATAAACTAAAGCTGCTGCTTCTTCATAGTTACCGACACTATAGGCATTTTCTACCTTTTGATAATCTTGTAAAAAGTTTGTGATGGATGATGTCATTTGCTGTCCCTCTATAATTTCTTTCAAGATATTATTTATTTTTAATTCTATCATTGGCAGAATTAGGAATTAGGAAACAGCCTTATTCAGAAATCTTAATATACAAATAACTGAATCAAACAATTATTTTTATCTATCAACTTTGATTTTTATTTAAGCTGCCCATCGAGCCGAGCGAATAATTGCTTCTTGATTCAATAACCTAAGATACTGCTCTTGTTTCTCACCAAAAACCCATTCTCCTCGTAAGAAAGGAGCCATAGCATCTGCAACATTAGTGGACATTGTAAGTTTCTTTCCATCAAGCCACTCCATTCCCACAATCTGCTCAACCGCTAGTCCTAATATAGTGTCCTGATCTTCTACTGCAATTATTTTAATCTCTGTTTTATCAGTATTGATAGGAATTTCTTCTCCTAGGAATTGAGCTAAATCAGCAACCCAAATTACTCGACCCCTTACATTTATTGTACCTAAAAGTAAGGGGGAGACATTGGGAATAGCCGTAATACCTTCTGGAGATTGATAAATCACTTCTCGAATATCTGTTGCTAGTAAAGCAAACTCATTACCTGAAGGCAAATAAAATCGCAAATGTTGTTCACCTTCAGGATTTTCTAATTCTTCAATTTCTCCTGTACCTTGGCCTGGCGAAAACTCTTTATTGTTTACCATAAATTCTTAAACTTACTGTCTTAATAATTGTTTAACTGTTCCTATCAGTTCTGTGGGCTGGAATGGTTTAGCAATATAGGCATCTGCCCCTTGCTTTAAGCCCCAGTAACGATCAAATTCTTCTCCTTTTGAAGAACACATAACTACTGGAATATCCTTAGTTGTAGGGTCCGATTTAATCCTCCTACAAACTTCATAGCCATTCATTCTTGGCATTACAATATCTAAAACCACTATATCCGGTTTAGCATTTTTTAGCCGCCCCAAAGCTTCTAATCCATCATTAGCAACAGTAACTGCTAATCCACTATTTTTGAGAAGCTGTGAAATCATCTCTCTTTGGGTAACGCTATCTTCTACAACTAGAACTTTGCTCATTTTTTTCTGCCTGATAGCTTGAGTTACAATTTATCGAAAGTATAAAGTATAAGTATTTATTAACAGTTCATTTTTTAGCCTAGTTAAATCAATAGATATTCTTTTTGTTTAAAGTTTAATTGGCCTACTAATTATTCATAGTTAATTTTAAGGTTTAACTGGCCCGCCAAGTATAACTTGCTAATTAAATATCAAAGTATTGATACATAAAGGATTCAGCATTTTTAGATTCGAAAAAACTGTTTAGTTTTCGGTTCTTAGAGCTCAAAAGTTAGTATTTTGGGCTGACCATTGTAGACAACATGAAGGGAAAATTATTCCAATTACCTTTCCTGCAAATTCTCTTTTCCTCCTTAGGTACGTCCCATGCAACGTTCCTAGCTATTCTTTAAAAAGCCTTTTTCAGCAAGCTCTAATTATTTATAGTTAATCCTAAGGTTTGTCGGGGGTAGAGAAAATCTGGGAAGTAATTCTGAGAATTTCTCTGCCTTTTGGCCGAAGATGAAATTGAAATTGTACTTAAAAATTATACTTATATATCTATAGTTAAATCAAACATAATTTTTTTATTGACTATTAATAGTATGCCCATCAACTTTAGTTATCTTGCTTCAAATCCAAATATTTAGAAGCACGGATTGGCCTACTAATTATTATTCAGATGGTAGTTGATAGTTTTTTAGATCTGAAGGGGTGACAAGTAACATGAAAAATGTTTTTCAAGAATCCTCTCCAGAAAAAATTAGGTGGTACAACTGGATTTTCTGGGTACTGACGAGCCATATAGTTGCCTGAAGACCCTAATTTGTCCTTAATATTCTGAATAATAAGGCTAGTTGGAGATAGTATCTATCAGAAGAATGTTCCCTAAAAATATTGTCAAGTAGGACTTACAGGCAATTTGTTACCCCCCAGTTTTAGATAATATTATATTGTTTCTGCATTGTAGCGTATGTACTTTGAAAACCAGAGTTATGAGGTTTTGTGCAGTAATGCTTGTACTTAGGGCTTGCTGAAAAAGCCTTTTTCAGGGGTAGGCAACCCACCCTTCTAACATCTCCTAGGATGAGAAGTAGGGACGTTGCACCCAAGGTTCCTACAGAGGAACGGGGAATTACTAGAGTGAGGTACTCGGATATATTTGTCCCTTGATTTTTATGCCTAGGGAGCGCCCAAAATACTAACTTTTGGAGCTCTCAAAACTGAAAACTAGATACTTCTTTCGAGTTTAAAAATGCTCAAACCTCTATGTGTCAATACTTTTGGATTTAATCATCAAACCCTACTTAGGAATTGCTCTAAGCAATAATTGCCAGAAAACCAACATTTTTAAGGTTTGAACTGTACGGTGGGGCATAAGCAAACAGACCTAGTGGTGATTTATCTTGAGAAAAGCACCAAAAAAATACAAAATTACTATTCGAAAACTTGAGATTTTCTCTGACCTTAAGAGGGAGAAATGCACAAAAATTAATATACTGCAATTATTGCCAATTCACCATTTCTTGCCGTCACTAATAGACTTCTTTTACCAAACCTATTTATTGTTTGAGACAATTCTATTAGGCTGAGAGTCTTCTACTAATCCTGGTCCAATATACTTTTCTACCAACATTAGTAATTCATTTTCTCCAAAAGGTTTGGTCAAGTAGTTTGTAGCTCTAACTATTCTGGCCTTAACCCGATCTATAAATCCTTCTA
>JAKQYG010000412.1 GCA_023356515.1 Trichodesmium sp. MAG_R04
TACATGGTACAAGTTGCTACTAATGTAATATATTTGAAAGTATTGGTAGATAGTAGCGTAAAATTGTACTACACTTAAATGCGATAGTAATATGTAAAGATGTGAGTGCTCATTGCTATATAATTAATTTCTGTAAATGTAGCGATCGATCTCTCTAACAATGGCATAAGAGAGCCGCTTTTTTTTATTTAACTACCCAGTCAGGTCTCAAATTTTTCGCCCCTCGCAAATAGGTATGCACGATTTTTTGTGCGTGAGTTTCCGGTATATTCACATAAATCAAAAATCTAATACAAAATTCTAAACTACCTTCAACGTGCATTTGCTGCACATCTAATAAAGGTACATTATTCCAGTGGGGGCGCTGGCGGGCGATCGCTGCTGGAAAAATAGCATCTAAGTCACGAGTTACAGAGAAAGTTGCACTAATAATTTGCTCTGGTTTGAGTTGATTATTTGCTTCTAGCTTATCTAGCAGTTCCGTCACTGCCTCTCGAATTGCCTCTATAGAATTTCCTGATACTGTAGTTGCTCCACGAATCGCTTGAACTCGCCACACCACGCTCAAACCCTCCCAATCAAAAGTTTTGTAGTTAAATTTAAGGTCGATACAGCCACAGAGGTAAGCCACCAGTAGAGACTTCAAATTCTACCCAGCTTTGAGCAGCCGATAATTTTGATGATACCTGATTATTGCCCAAAACTCGATTTAATAGAGACTTTGGTTTTTCGAGAGTACAACTCTCGGTCTTTTCTGGGTCTAAGTCCACCAACTTACAAGCCCATTGTCTAGCATCTTCCTCTGTACCTAAACTATCTACCACACCTAAGTCTAATGCTTGTTGTCCTGTAAATATTCGCCCATCTGCAAAACTTCTTACAGTTTCTATAGCTATATTTCGCGCTTCAGCCACCGTTTGGACAAACTGCTGATAACTAATATCTATTAAATCTTGGAGAATTTGCTTTTCTGAATCAGTCATTTCTCGGTCAAAAGCTAATATATCCTTGTACGGCCCAGATTTTACGACTTTAAAGGAAACTCCTACTCTTTCCAAAAGACCTTCTATATTGTTACCTCGCAAGATTACCCCAATACTGCCAGTAATCGTACCAGGGTTGGACATAATTTTTTGGGCACCCATACCAATATAAACACCACCAGAGGCAGAAATATTGCCGAAGCTAGCGACAATTTTAACTTTTTCTTGCAACCTTTTAAGGGCACTGTAGATTTCTTGGGAGTCAGCCACAGTACCTCCAGGACTATCTATCCTGAGTAACAAAGCCGGAAACTTTCTTTCTTCCACCTTCTTGAGTGCTTCTAATACTCGTTTTCGAGTATCGCTGGCAATGACACCATTAATTTCTATTCGGGCAATTTGTTTACGATATCGAGGCTTAAATGGCCAAATCATACTATTTTTTTAAGTCAAAAAATTATACAAACAAAAGGTAAAATAGTCAAATACTATAATATTAACAAATATTATAGTATTTGACTATATCATAGTTTATGATTTAGGTGATTGATAGTTATACAAATTTTAATGAAAACTTATTACATTAAGATAAAAATATTTTAGTAAACTATAAAATCTATAAATTAAATTTATGCAGCTAAAACTGACTAACTCAAAACTACCCTTAGCTCCGCTCTTGCTAATTGCTCCGTTTTTCTTCTGGGGAACTGCAATGGTAGCAATGAAAGGTGTTATTCCTCAGACAACACCATTTTTTATAGCAGCAATGCGTATATTGCCAGCAGGTATATTATTATTAGTTATAGGAACGATTCAAGGAAGACCTCAACCACGAAGTAAATTAGCTTGGTTGTGGATTTTATTGTTTGCCTTAATAGATGGGGCCTTGTTTCAGGGATTTTTGGCTGAAGGGTTAGTCAGAACAAGTGCCGGTTTGGGTTCGGTGATGATTGACTCTCAACCTCTCGCAGTAGCTATTTTATCATTATGGTTATTTCAAGAGAGAATTAGATTTTGCGGTTGGCTAGGGTTAGGTATTGGTGTCATTGGTATTAGTTTGATTGGTTTACCTGATGAATGGATTGAGAATTTACTACATCTAGAAACAATGGAAGCATCTCTGGGAACAGATGCACTGTTTCAAAGTGGAGAATGGTTAATGTTGTTGGCATCTCTATCTATGGCGGTAGGAACAGTTTTAGTGCGTTGGGTTTGCAAATATAATGACCCCATTACGGCAACTGGTTGGCATTTGATTCTAGGCGGTGTTCCATTACTTGCTATGTCTGTAGGGTTTGAGTCTCAACAATGGGTTAATATTGATATGTATGGTTGGATAGCTATGGGTTATGCAGCTATTTTTGGCAGCGCTATTGCCTACGGCTTATTCTTTTATTTTGCTTCTTCGGGTAATCTTACAAGTTTAAGTGCCTTAACTTTTCTAACTCCAATTTTTGCTTTGTTGTTTGGAAATTTATTTTTAGGAGAAGTTTTGAGTTCGCTACAGTCAGTAGGAGTTGGTTTAACTTTAGTAAGTATTTATTTAATTAATCAACGGGATGTATTATCTGAGAAATTTAAATTTAGAGGTTCAAAAAAGGACACTATTTCAAGTACTACTACAGACAAAATATTGCAACAGTCTCAGGAATAGCCAATTAAAGCAAAGGTGAAAGTTGAAGTTGAAATATCAGAGAAAATTGAACTAACAGAAAATTAGCAATCCTTGATAATAATGGTCGATTGGGACTAAAACTCCTAGGTTTTGAATCTCACTTCAACTTTCAAAGCCAATTACTAAACTTAATGGTAAACTTATCCTCCAAAATAGCATCCCGGATACGTTGGGTAAAACTAATCAGTTCTGTAATGTTATGCAGAGACAAAAGAGTATAACCTAAAGCTTCTTTAGCTCTAACCAAATGACTCAGATAAGCTCGACTAAAATTTTGACAACAATAACAAGAACAAGACTCATCAAGTGGCGCAAAATCTTCCTTAAACCTAGCATTCTTCAAATTCCACCTCTCACCCCTCACTAATGCTGAGCCATGTCGCCCCAAACGAGTCGGAATCACGCAATCAAATAAATCTATACCCGAAGCGATCGCCATTACCATTTCTCTATAAGTACCTATCCCCATCAAATAGCGAGGTTTATCCTCTGGCAATAAAGGAGTTGTCACTTTCACAATATTATCTATTAACTCACTAGGTTCACCTACACTTACCCCACCAATAGCATAACCAGGCAAATTTAAATCTACTAACTGCCTCGCTGCTATGGAACGCAAATCTGGATAAATACCACCTTGAATAATGCCAAACAAAGCTTGATCCTGACGTTGATGAGCCTGCATACAACGTTGCAGCCATCGATAAGTGCGATTTGCTGCTAGCTCTACCTCTTCCCGACTCGCTGGGTAAGGGGGACACTCATCAAAAGCCATAATAACATCCGCTCCCAATTGATTCTGAATTTGGATCGAACGTTCTGGAGTCAAATCAATAATACTACCGTCACGAGGAGAGCTAAACTTAACTCCTGCTTCGCTAATAGTTCTAATATCTCCTAAGCTAAATACCTGAAAGCCTCCAGAATCAGTTAATATTGGCTTCTTCCAAGCCATAAATTTATGTAACCCACCAGCACCAGCAACAATATTTTCTCCTGGTTGCAAGTGAAGATGATAGGTATTTGCCAAAATCATCTGGGCACCAGCCGCCTCTAACTGAGCAGGTGTGAGAGTTTTCACATTCGCTAAAGTCCCCACAGGCATAAATCTAGGTGTATCTATACTGCCATGAGGAGTCATAAAAACACCTGCACGAGCTCTTGTATAGCTACAACGAGCCTGAGAATAAAAGGAAAAGTTGTCTAACATGAGATAGTAGATTTTGGCAATTAGAATATTTGACTTGTTTTCTCTAGATAAAAATATTTTTTTCCCACAAAAGTCACATACCAGAGGTATAGTTTGTTTCGAGACAAGGCCGAACCAACACAGACGGCTCCA
>JAKQYG010000413.1 GCA_023356515.1 Trichodesmium sp. MAG_R04
TATGAGCCAAAACTAATGTCGGTCTACCAACATTTTCTATTACAGAAGCTATAGAAAATGTCTTACCCGTACCAGTAGCTCCTAGTAATGTTTGAAAATTATGTCCAGCTTGAATATTGGCAGTTAACTGAGCGATCGCTTGAGGTTGGTCGCCAGTAGGTTTAAAGGGAGCTTGCAAACAAAATTTTCTCATGATAATCTTAGAATTAATTGTACTATTTTTGATGGTATTTTTAATTAATTAAATCAGGATTAAAAGAAGGAAAAAGATTGGCACATTGATATCCTCTCTAGCCTGAAGTTGTGAAGATTTTTACTAAGCTGTACCTCCCTTTCCCTTGGTAAGTTGATGCTTAACTGGCGCCAAGTATCCGCTAATATTGGTTGCTGTAGTACAATCTTTACAAGGAATTGTATGAGTGGGCTATCACAAAAACTTTATCAAGAATGCATGAATGTTCTTTTAGAATGCAATATTTAGTGACAGCGTAGATGAGCTAAACATTTAGATAGCCACTATAAACACCTTATAGATCACTACAGAACTTACGCAACGGCACGAATTTTAGTGGAAATATCTTGTGAGAAGCTGCGTAAGTCCTGATCTATTTAAACTATCAGAG
Source organism: Trichodesmium sp. MAG_R04 (assembly GCA_023356515.1). Lineage (GTDB taxonomy): Bacteria > Cyanobacteriota > Cyanobacteriia > Cyanobacteriales > Microcoleaceae > Trichodesmium. The sequence goes on from JAKQYG010000413.1 coordinate 624, forward strand.
GTGACTTTTTACTATCAGGTTTTAAACCATTAAATAAGCCTATCCCAATTTGCAGCAGTTGCTTTATTTTCCTTATCTCCTTTCGCCTCAAAAGTTGTATTGCAAGCTCTATTGTCTTCTAAAACCTTGACACAAAGTTCCGCAATATCATCCTGACTAACAATACCCTTAATATTATCCCCTTGGTCAAATATTAAAGCTTGACCACCCTGTTCTTCAGTCATTCCACAAGGTCGAATTACAGCATAAGGAATACCAGCAGAACGAACAACCTCTTCTCCTTTTAATTTCCAATTCAATAAACCTTTTAATTGGTCATTAAACTTCACCGCTGGAGGTTGTTCATCTAAGTTTAATTCTGGTCGCCCTGGACGAGTTACACCCGCCGAACTGACCAAAACAAACTTAGGTAATTGATCACTACCATAGGTTTTAATATACTCCACTTCTAACTGAAAAAATCCTGGTACAAACTTAGGATTAAGTTCTTGGTTATATTCAAATTTACTTAACATTAATTGGTAAGAATAAATTTGACTAGGATTAAAAGGTTGAGCATTTTCCACAACTCTAGCACGAAATACTGGAATTAAATCTTTAAATGGAATACGAATAGTTATCCAAGTATTAGAAACGGTATCAAAAGAATAGCTATAACCAACCCCATCCCATTTATCTTCACAGCGTAGGAAAAATTTATAACGTTTGCCATCTCCCTTCACCCGAAGTTCTATACCAGCAGAGCCCAATAAATTCATTGGGGGATCAAAATTGCGGGTGCGCACAGAGACAAAACCACCAGACTTTTCTGTAGAGACATTACCGGAGAAAAGAGCCCCACTATCTGTAAGACAAATAGAACTTTCACTAACTCCCCCCATAACAACATCATCTAATGCACCCCAGGTTTCTTTGAGGTCTTGAGTGGAGTTTTTGAAATCTAACAGAATTTTGTTGTTGCTTAGTTGTAGTTGTGGTTTTGCTGCTGCTACTAGATTTTTTATCCCTTCGTATTCCACAAGCTGAGGATCTTCCACAACTTCTGGCATGAAAAATTTGATGCCTTGATAATATTTCTCCCGGTTTGGGCTATCTCCCTCTACAGGTTGGACTCGCGTACCTGTACAACAGATAATTTTGCTAACATCTTTGAATATCTCAGGAGTGAGGGTTTCTGGTTGAGTAATGTCAGCAGTTACTATTTTCACATTCTTGCCGAGAACTTTTTGAGCCTTTTTCTCATCTCGAACTAGCGATCGCACTTGATAACCCCGGTTCAGTAGTCTAGATACAACTCGCTTACCAACTCCACCATTAGCTCCAACTACCAATACAACAACTGAAGTATCTACCGATAATAATATCTTTTTACCAAATAATTTTTCTAACCATTTAACATTACTCATAAAGGGGATAACTCCAAAATATCTTAGGGTTTGGAATAATCTATTTGGCTTCCATTGGGATGTCTTACTATTAATCACAACTATATCCTTAAATTATTCTATATATATATTAATATATTTTAATATATGTTAATATTTTTCACCAGGATTAGTAAATTAATATGGTTACTGCAGCAAAAAAATATCTAAAAAATAATCTTAAACCCTTATACAGTAAATATTTTACATTTAATAAACTTATTTCCTGATATATCTAAATTTAAATTGAAGTCATTTTTAGCCTTAGCAATATATTTTCCTTATCCTTCCAAGCTTTGAAGACATTTTAACTGGAAAAAATATCTAAAGTACTGCTAGGCGCCCATCCCCGAATATTGCTTTAACCCCAGTTGCCACAACCAACGGTTTAACCAAAAAAATATTGCACTCCAAACCAAAAGAACTAATAAACCCTGGCCAATATCTACAGGAAACCCTACTAATATAGAAGCAGGAAAATGAACCAGATAAGGAAACGGAGTCCACACAACTATTTTAAGTGCTAATTCTGGAAATACTTCTAGTGGGGCAGTTACTCCTGATAAAAATATGTAAGGTAATTGAAAAAGTTGCTCAATAGCACTAGCTCTTTCAGTCCAAAAAGTAAACATAGCCAATGTATATTGAATTAAAAATCGCAAGACAAATGCCATTAACACAACTATTAAAAACAACAAAAAATTACCCAAATTAGGAAACCAAAATGCCTGGGGATAGAGAACAAAAAATAATAATACTAAACCTAAAAGAAAGATTCCTCTAGCAAATCTTTCTGAAATATGACCTGCTATATGATGCCAAACTGGATCTATTGGTTGTAATAATTTGGGAGATAACTTTCCCTCAACTACTTCTGATTCAAAGTCAAAAATCACCCAAACAGGAGTTATAGATCGGACAATAAATACTGCAAAGAAATAACGAGAGAACTGTAATTTATCTAATGGAAACTCGCCTTGAGTTGTAGCTTCTATCCAAATACCCATCATAATAAAAGGAAAAGAAGATGATAGTAACCATAAGAATAATTCGGCCCTATATTCTAACATATAGGCATAGTAAGTAGAGAGAAAAACTTTTGCAGTTTTAATAATTTTTTTCATTTGAAATAATTACCAAAAATATACAATATATGGTGTAGATATTTTACCTGCTAAATATGTACCTCCCTAGCAGCGGGAAATGTTTTATTAGTGAGGTAAAAATGTCCAAAATATCTGCGCTGCAAAAAGGTATGCTCACTAGAGTTGGAAACTCCCACTCAATAGTTTACTACACCCGCCGACATAATATCCACCGTAATTCTATAGGTGGTTTACCATTCGCCAGAGGAAATACATCTCTACCAGTTACCCAACTTTCAAACCAACTTGTGGGAGGCCATGCTGTTTTAGGTAAATGCTGACGTTCATATTCAATAACTAACTCACTAGAAACACTCACTAAAGGTAAACCTTTCATCGCTGTTGTCAACTCTTCAGATGTAAATAAACTCGACCAACATAACTGCGCCATATCTCTTACTAATTTATCTGGCACATATTCATTCACTGTCAAAAATATATTAAATAAAAGTAAACCACCAGAACAAATAAGATCAGACATTTTTGCTAGAAATAACCGCAAGTCATCTATATCCCGAAAATGAGACACTACTTCCGTAGCGATCGCCAACTGATAAAAAGCTGGTCGTAACCTTGTCAGTGGATCGAGAATATCTCCCTCTATTGCATTCATTGATAAATTTTCCGTGGCGATCGCTTTTTGTAACTGTTCAACAAAAGCAGGCGTTAACTCCAAAACATCAACATAGTAACCCTTTCTCGCCAAAGGTAAAGCATTTCTACCCGTCCCTCCCCCTATATCTAATATTTTAGTAGAGTTTTCTACAAATTCTGCTGCAATTGCTAATACCTTAGCATCAGGGT
>JAKQYG010000414.1 GCA_023356515.1 Trichodesmium sp. MAG_R04
AGAAAGAGGTTGGGAAATAGCTAGAGCTGCTATTGCATCTGGTTTGTATAAGACTATTATTTTGGATGAGCTTAATCCTACTGTAGATTTAGAGTTATTGCCCGTAAAGCCAATAGTTGAAGCTTTATTACGCAAACCAAAAGATACAGAAGTGATTATTACTGGTCGTTGTCTTAATCCACCTGACTATTTTGATTTAGCTAGTGTTCATTCAGAAGTTTTTTGCCATAAGCATTATGCTAATCATGGAGTGGAATTAAAACGTGGAGTTGATTTTTAGGGGTAAATTTTATAAATTCGTTTTGATTAAAATTACTGTTGCACAGTATGTGATACTCTAATTCCCTATAGGATAAATTTGTTGTTGTACAGAGGGAAAAAAATGTTCACGGTCCTATTTCAATTATTCCTACTTCTATTAGTAGTCTTATCTTTTATTTTAGTAATTGGTGTACCCTTTGCCTATGCTTCTCCTCAAATTTGGAATCAAGGCAAACCTTTAATTTTTATTGGTTCTGGTTTGTGGGTAGTACTTGTAATTGTAGTAGGTGTTTTAAACTTTTTAGTAGTTTAGGCCAGGTTTAGTCACTTCCTCATAGTTAAAAATTTGGATTTTAGATTAATTTGAACAGGCAATGTCTAAAATCTAAGGTAGAAAATAACGAATGTTTGACTGGCGTGGGATGTGGGGATTATAAGTCTCGTACTTCATCTATTGATTCATTGCGGGGATACATCTACTCCCCACATCAATAAACCATTTACTGCTAATTATTTCAATTTTAATAAACATTAAAAAATCAAAAACCTTTAATATGACTGTTTTTGAAGGAACATTTACTCAAGTTGACTCCTTACGCTTTGCTATTGTAATTGCTCGTTTCAATGACTTAATTACCGACAAACTGCTCCAAGGTTGCCAAGACTGTTTGAAACGCCACGGTGTAGATCCAAATCCAGAGGGAACTCAAGTTGATTATATTTGGATACCAGGTAGTTTTGAAATTCCTCTAGTAGCACGTCAATTGGCCATGAGTAATTGTTACGATGCCGTAATTTGTCTAGGAGCTGTAATTAAAGGCCAAACTCCTCACTTTGATTATGTAGCTGCTGAAGTATCAAAAGGAATTGCTGCTGCAGCATTTCAAACAGGAGTACCTGTAATATTTGGAGTTTTGACTACAGATAGTATGCAGCAAGCTTTAGAGAGAGCTGGTATTAAAAGTAATAAAGGTTGGGAATATGCCATGAATGCCCTAGAAATGGCTAGCTTGATGGTTAAAATTAAGGGTGGTATAAATTCTTCAACAAATAACTACAGTATTACTGGTACAACTCAAGCACTACCAATAACTTCAAACAATTTTATAGAGTCTGATGTATCTCCAGAAGTATAACCAAGCTAATCAAAAATTTACCCTGAAAAAAACAAAAACATTTTGATTGGGGGTTGACAAATAAATTTATTTGTGAAATACTAACATAGTATTAATTAAAAATTGCGGGTATAGCTCAGTGGTAGAGCGCAACCTTGCCAAGGTTGATGTCGCGCGTTCGAATCGCGTTACCCGCTTTATGTATCCAGATATAACCTTACCAATAAATCTCAATGCACTATTTTAGCTAAAATTGTCTGCTACTAGACTAACATAGCTAAAATGGTGCAATTATAATAACTTTTAAGTTGGGCTGAGTAATTTAGGTTTGTCAGTCAACTACGATAATAAACTATCAACTCTAAACTTTTTTTGTTGCCAATTTCACATTAGTCGCTAAACCAAAAGCTTGCAAAAATTGAACCATCATCCAAGTTGTATCAATTTCCCACCATTGCAAACCATGACGTGCTGAATACTGAAAAGCATGATGGTTATTGTGCCAACCTTCACCATAAGTTAACACAGCTACCCACCAACAATTAGTCGAAGAATCACTAGAATCATAAGTACGATAACCAAACTTATGAGTGGCACTATTAACTAACCAAGTGCAGTGAAAAACAGCTACTATCCTAACAAAAATACCCCAAACTACAAAAGACCAACCTCCTATAAAGTAAAGCAAAATGCCAAAAGCAATTTGAATGGGAATAAAATTAGCTTGCAAAAACTTGTAAACAGGATCATTTGCTATATCTTTTATGTAGCGATGTATTTCAGACCTAATTGGTAAGTGATAGAGCATCCAACCCATATGACTCCACCAAAACCCACGATGAGAATCATGAGGATCTTTTTCATTATCTGAATGCGCATGATGAATGCGGTGTAAACCTATCCAGTCAAAAACTCCACCTTGACAGGCCAGTGTACCGCAAAAAATCAAAAAGTATTCTAGCCACTTAGGAGTTTGAAAGCTGCGGTGTGTGAGCATGCGATGAAAACCTAAAGTGATACCTAGACCACCAGTAACCCAATGCAAGAATAAGGCTAGGCCAACTGCAGTCCAACTAAAGTTACTGGGAAACAAGGCAAACAAGGCTCCAATATGCAGGAATGCCATAAAGCCTATTATGCTCCAATCAAGGGAAAGTTTTTTTGATGTTGAAATTGTCATGAAAATCTCTTAGTTAAGAACTCAATAGCTCCAAAGAAGCTAGCTTAATCAAAGCTGATGTATATGTGTGCAAAAGATATGAAAAATATTTTAGTAATAACTACTTAATTTATGAATCAAAAGCAGAAAATAAAGAAAATATTCTTATACCAAAATCCTGGGTATTATTAACAAGCTATTAGCTTTTGGAATTCAGCTAGTTTCCTAGGAAGGAAATGTGTTAACAGCTTTTATAGCTTTAGGTTAAAATCCCTAGTTTGTATAAACCGGATGGTTTAGGAAGGGTTAAAATCCACTTATTGTAAAAAAATGAGCCTACTGATGGCTGATTGATTATTGCTTAAGGCTTATTTAACTAGACAGTTCTAAGTTTTTGGAATCACTATTACTAGGGAAGGCTTTCAACGATATTAATGTTAAAAACTATCTCCAAAAAAACTATAGGCACTGTAAGCAAATTCCTGTAAGACTTTTTATTCTTGAAAGCATTTTTTTTTAATTATAAAAACTTTATACTTTCCAGTTGTTTAAGTATTTAACTTTAAATTACAGAATGATAATACAGAATAATTTTGCTTAAACTAAAGTACGATAAATATAGTAAATACATATAGTAAAATTACTAAATTTTGGTAATTAATTTTGAAAATTTGATCAATAAAAAAAGTAAATTACTGTGTTTACATTAAGCTAAACACTGCTTTGTTTCTTTAAATCTTTGTTCTCAAAACTATCATCGATATTTGATGAAACTTTTTGCAATAAAAAGTACAGTCTCAATATCTAAATTAATTGTTTTTTGACACTTAAAGTAAATCAATATTTTATTGTTAATTTAACTATCAACAAAAAAACTTATATTCTTTTATCATATCATACAATAAATAAATAATAAAGATGAACAGCATTGAATATCTACAAGCCGGAGAACAAGAGCTATTTCCCATATTTTCCGAAATTGATAGCTTAGTCAAGAAAAATCTCAGACGTGTGATAGATGCTTTTCGTCATCATCGGGTAGGTGTCCATCATTTTTCTGGGGTAACTGGTTATGGCCATGACGATATAGGTCGGGAGACTTTGGACAAGGTTTTTGCAGAAGTTATGGGGGCTGAGGCAGCAGCAGTAAGAGTCCAATTTGTTTCGGGAACCCATGCGATCGCCTGTGCTTTATTTGGCACTCTGAGGCCAGGGGATGAAATGTTGTCTGTTGCGGGTCCTCCTTACGATACCTTAGAGGAAGTAATTGGTCTCAGAGAAGAAGGCCAAGGTTCTTTGAAAGAATTTGGCATTAGTTATCGAGAATTACCTCTGACAGAAACTGGGACAATAAATTGGCAAGGGTTAAAATCTGCTGTTACTGAAAAAACTCGTCTGGCTTTGATTCAACGTTCTTGTGGTTATTCTTGGCGGGCTAGTTTATCCATTTCA
>JAKQYG010000415.1 GCA_023356515.1 Trichodesmium sp. MAG_R04
AAGGGGGCCATTGTTAAACCAGCCCGACTCAACTGCTGATGATATAATTCTGCTTGTTCTAGAGGTCCTACCCAGACGATCGCTTGACCTTCGTTATGCACCTGATGAGTTAGTTCCCAAGCACGATCACTAGTCATGCCAGGAATATATTTTTGTAAACACTCAGCAACATGCTTAAATGTATTTACATCATCATTTAAGACAATTACTTTATAGTTGGAATATCGTTTGTTAACAACTTGACTAGACTTTCTAGGAGCAAGAGTTGCAGAGGAACTACCTCCTTCTCCAACTACTGTATTTTCTGCAATTCCTATAATGGAGATTCCAAGACCCATGTTACTACTACTCCATAAAACTGATGCAAAGCATCACAATGTGTGACAATTTGATATCTCCTACCTGTTTCAAGTGAGTATGTTGCCAGTTCAACAGTTCTCCCAGTAGGCAGCATTCTCATCCACAGGTATTTATGGTCGAGCTGACCATAATAGACCTCTCCAAAAATGCCGATTTGAGAACGGCCTAGTGAGGGTTTGGGAACTTTTTTTGGAGACACTCAATTATATATGATATCGTACTTTTAGAAAAATTGTGAACAATGTTAAAAGTTAAAAGTCAAAAGCAATCTCTGACTGAGTTTTCGGTGTCGAAATACTTTCCTAGAGAATTTGCCAATGTCCACGCTATAAATGCTTGGTTCTATCGGAAATGAGGAAATCAAAAGTATAAATACTTACCCTTGATTTCCTACTTTATATGTAATACATTGTGTCGTGTGTAATGTAGGTTAAAATACTTTACTTTGACTCATTGTCCAATTAGAGAACTTTTAAGGATAGTCGACATTTCCAGAAAAGATTCTCAAACCCTTAGAACTGTATTTTTTTTATAGCTCTTCCTTGAAGCAAATCCATCAAAAAATTTATGTTTATAAATATATAGAGATAACTGATAACTGACTTTAATCAATCCAATTTTTAGCTCTACAAACTGCTTTTTGCCAAACCACAAAATTTTCTTGCACTTTTGTCACATTTTTATTAGGTTCAAATACCTTTCCGACTTTATTATTACTCAGTAATTTCTGATAATCATCCCATAAACCTACTGTCAGACCAGCAGCAAAAGCAGCACCTTGAGCAGTAGCATCAATAAAAGCAGGGCGTTCAACCGGAATACCCAGCAAGTCTGCCTGATATTGCATTAAAAAATTATTTTGAGAAACTCCAGCATCAACTTTCAGATTACTCATAGGAATTCTGCTATCCTTATTCACCACATCCACGACTTCTTTTACCCGAAAAGCAATTGACTCTAAAACTGCCCTGACAATATTTTCTCGCTTCACACCCCCAGTAATTCCCAGAAAAGCACCACGAGCATCCATATCCCAGTGAGGTGCGCCAAGACCACTTAAAGCTGGCACAAAATAAACACCATTAGTATCTTCTACTGTTAACGCTAAATGTTCTGTTTCTGTTACAGAGTCAATTAGTTTTATTCCGTCACGCAACCACTGAATACAAGCTCCTGTCGTAAACATTGCTCCCTCTAAAGCGTAAGTTGCTTGCAGTTTTCCATTAACTTCATGAGTCCAACTTATAGTTGATAAGAGTTGATTTTGAGATTTAGCAAGACTATCTCCAGTATTTGCGATTAAAAAGCTACCTGTACCATAGGTGCATTTAGACATTCCTGGAAAATTGCAACCATGAGCAAATAAAGCAGCTTGTTGGTCTCCTAAAACTGCGGCGATGGGAATTGATACACCTAATAAATCTGGTTCACTTTTGCCAAAGATACTGAAACTAGGTTTAATTTCTGGCATCATTTCTCTAGGAATTTGAAACAGGTCTAATAATTCCTGGTCCCAATTTAGGGATTCGATGTTCATTAACATTGTACGACTAGCGTTACTATGATCAGTAGCGTGAACTTTTCCACCAGTTAGTTTCCACAAAATCCAAGTATCGATAGTACCTGCCAACACATTTTTGAGGTCAACATCAGGTTTTTCTTGCCTTACCCAGTTTAGCAACCAGAATAGTTTAGTAGCTGAGAAGTAAGAATCTAAAACTAACCCAGTGCGTGTTTTGATTGTTTCTGCTTTACCTTTTGCTGCTAACTCTCGACATAGGGATGCGGTGCGGCGGTCTTGCCAAACAATGGCTTTGTGAAAAGGTTTGCCTGTTATTTTATCCCAGAGAAGACAGGTTTCTCGTTGTACTGTTAAACCTATCGCTTCTACATTAGAGGCAGAAACACCGGTATCTCCTAAAACGCGTTCTATCATTGCATAAGTATCTTCCCAGATTTCTTCAGCATTATGCTCTAACCAACCAGGGTGTGGATAATACTGGGGAAGTTCTTTGTATGCTTGACCGACGCTAGCACCTTGAGAGTTGAATAATATTGCTCGGTTGCCAGTGGTACCCAGATCCATAGCAAGAATATATTTTTCTGTGTTTGTCGCCATAAAAAATGATTTTTATTAATAATAATAGCAGCTCCGGTTTTTTGTTTACCATGATTTTTGCTATTTTGACTAGGAAGTTTAACTTTTCTTATTATTTGATTTTAGCGATCGCTTTCAATGAGAATCTGCTGCATATGCGCTAGCAGAATTATTTTTTAACACCTGTAGCAGTTAGTTCATCTACTATAAATATTAAGTTAAAAGTCTAAGGTATAAAATCTACAGTAATAAAGTACATTATAGTGGTTAATAGTATTCAAAGACCCAGTAGCAAGCTACGGATTTTATACTAATTTTCATGTTACAAATTGAAGTGTGTATTTTGGGATCAAAATATAAGTCAAAAGCAAGACGCAAGACTCTACTCCCTGGTTCCTAAATTTATTCGATATAATTTTACATTTTGAATTGTGGTTTCTAGAAAAAAATTTGTTTCTAAATATTGATTGAGAGCCTTTCTATATTCAGGGCTAATATTATCTTTTTCCGCCAGTAAAATATAGCTAGGATTTTTTGCCATAATGTTATCTAATTCTTGCAGATAATCAGTAGGTAAAATATGATATATAGCTGTTAAATGGCTAGGAAAAGCATATTTTGTTGGAATTTTTGTCGGGACTAAATAGTAAATTATTGGTTCATAATTAACCACATATATATAATCAGTTGACTTAATTCTCTGTCTCAAATATTTAGCAATCAAAGCTTCTCTATCATCCCATGTGTCTATTTTTTTAATATATCGATAATAGATAAATTTCCAGTTCTTATTTAACTTATTATAACCAGCTTGACCAAAAGGATATATCAAAATTAAGAACAGAATTATGTTAGCTAAAGAAGAGGGAATAATTGCGTATAATTTTTGGAAATTTATCCAAGCAAGTTTTTGAGTTGTAACAATTGTTTTTTTCAGTTCGCTTGCTTCTTTATATGAATGCTTATTTACCCAATTTTTTTGAGGTAAATAAGCAGATTTAATAATGATATATCCACTAATCAAACATAATGGAGGTAATAATTGTAAAAAGTAATGATTATAAAATCGCTTAGATAACAAAACTGCCAAAAAAGTACAGCTAAACCAGAAAAATAAATAGATTAAATTTCGCTCCTTTTTGAAATTATTCCTGCTAAAGATAAAAAAATAAATTGGACTCCAGAATAAACATAACCATAATAAAATATTTCCCAATATCTGTTTTCTTAATCTACTTAAAAGGTCTGAAAAAGAAAAATTTAACATCATTACATATTTACTATTAGCAGTAATAGTTGCATAAATATACTCATCAAAATATCCATAAAATTTATAAATGAATACGATAATAATTGCTGGTAAAATTAAGCCTGAACCTAAAATAATATAAAATTTTAACGTAGTCTTAAATTTTTTTATAGCCCCTTCTTTTTCCTTTTCCCTTATTCCTTCTTCCTTCCTAAAAAAACTACTTAATAAAACCAATGCTAAGGTATCCATAATCACCAAAT
>JAKQYG010000416.1 GCA_023356515.1 Trichodesmium sp. MAG_R04
TAGACCTTAGTTTTTAGCAATTTAATTTTATTTCTTTACTTTTGTCTTGGAGGAATGGGTCGCCAATTTCCAGAGGGAATAAAACTAGCCCAAAAATAAGGATGAGTGTACTTTTCCCCCGCTTCCCCCTCAGCATCTCCAGTTGAGTTTGCCTTAAGGCTTCTGTTCGTCCTATATTTCCATCCAACAACCGTTGATAATATTTCACCATTAAGTCTTTCGTCCCTTCATTATCAACTTTCCATAAACTAATTACCTGACTCTGGGAACCTGTGATCGCAAATTATCGTCTAAGTCCATAAACCCCCTCTCCGGGACTAATTCCCCCTCCTCACCCTGTGTCACAGGCCGATAATACCACTAGCTCTGTGCCTAGTAAATTCAATTCTGCTGCTTCCAAAGCGGTCAATAAACGATTATCTCCTTCTATTTTTTTTCTCTTTAACTCCAGCCAGAACTAAACTTGACCGTAGTAGGGAATCTTTATTTATCGTGGGATATTTCTGAGGATCTTCAATTGTTTCAAAATAATTATCGTCTGGACTTACGCAAATTAACCTTTAAAACACCATATGTAGGGGCGAATGGCATTCGTCCTCACGCTCATGTAGTGCCAGTCTGTAAGTCCTGTTTATATCAAACTCATGTTATAATTATACGTAACATACTCAGGACTTACGCAGTGCCATCATATATAGTGCATTTTTGACAATAAATTTAGAATTTACACTACAAGTAGTGCCTTTACGTAAGTCCTGATACTATTAACTACTACTGAACTGACACAGCTAATTTAGTGCATTAGCTTTTTTGGTAGAGTTCCTATTCTGGGAAGGCTGACTATTTTTTCTAATGCAATATGTAAAGTGTGTTAGTCTACTACTCAAATGAAAATTCCAAATTTTTTGGCTTTACTACTACTTATATCTTTATCCACTGGTTGTAATTTAAACCAGCCTGAAATCGATCCAACAAAGACAAATGCCACCATTGATTTAGTTGAAGACTTGGGGTTAAACGAACAACCAATCAAACTTTCTGACAATGTTTATTATTTCGGTGCAGGTATTCCTCCTGAAGACTTGAACATAGTTAAACCCACCAGTTCGGTTGCAGCAAAGACGATAAAAACCGACCGAATTGGGCAGGCCTCTCCCCTTAACCTAAGCGGTCAAGGTTTTGTGGTTGGAGTTTGGGAAGCATCAGAAGACGGTAAGAATAAATGGGCTGTTTCAAAAGAACATGAAAGGTTAAAAGGCAAAGTTACATGGTTTCAAGAAGGTGTATCTAGCGATCATGCCACTGCTGTAGCAGGTATAATTGCTGCGACAGGAAATATATCAGAGTTTTCTACGGGGATGGCTCAAGGTGTTGAAATACAAAGTTATTCAGCACAGAATGATTTTAAAACCCTAGAAAAAGCAGCTAACTCCATTGTTGCTTCCAATCACTCTTATGGTTTAGGTATTGGTTGGCAATTGCTTGATGTTACAAGTTTGTCAGGAGGAGTAGTCAACTTTCCTACGTTAAGAGACGAACTTCCAGTGTTTATAGGTTCCTACGATTGGTTTGGCAATTATGAATTAGCTGGAGTAGAAAAAATAGATAAAATACTTCAGAATTATCCTTACCTAATAAGTGTTTTTAGTGCTGGAAACGATAGAAGCGATAGCATGAGTAACTTAGACCGTGATCAAAAAGGTTGGTATGTGGCTTATGTAGAGAAAAGCAAATACTTAGAAGAGTTATGGAAAAGATATGGATTAGGTTTTAAAGAAGGTTACTACTTATTTTCTAAATACGATCCCCAGTCAATACCACCACCAGGAGACGGCGAATATTTTGGAGGCTATCGCACAATAGTACCTAACGCAGCTACGAAAAATGGGATTGTCGTTGGAGCTGTTAATGGAGAAAAGAATATGACGAGCTTTTCCGGTTGGGGTCCGACTAAGACTGGGCAAACTAAACCAGATGTTGTTGGTAATGGCTATCGGCTACCTCGCCTTTTGAGTGCTTCTGGTGGTTATTTAGAAGTAAACAAGGGAAGCGGTACTTCTTATTCTGCTCCGAGTGTAACAGGCACGGCAGTATTATTAGTGGAACATTTCCAAAACCTTTGGGAAGATCCTGAAAGTATTCTCAAAGATACCACAAATAGTAAGAGACCTTTTAGCGCAACTATCAAAGCGCTTTTAATTCATACCGCAGAAGATTTGGGCAACGAGGGCCCTGATTATCAGTTTGGTTGGGGGCTGATTGATGCCAAAGGGGCTGCTGACTTTCTAACCAAAGCTAATAAACCTAAATCTGACAAGTTTTTGCTAGAAAGGGCGCATTCACAAAGACAAAACATCCAGTTGATTAGTGATGGCCAAAAACCTTTAAAAGTGACGATGGCTTGGACGGACAAACCAGGCCAAAATATTGTCAATGATTTAGACCTTCGGGTAAGAGAAGTCACTGCAAATGGTTCTGAAACTTATTATCCTTGGAGCTTAAATCCAAACAAACCCGATCGAAATGCGACGGCAAATAGACCGAATAAACTTGATAATGTAGAACAGGTGTTAATCAAAAAAACTAAGAAAGATGCCAAATATGTAATTCTGGTTGATGGTGATATTGATGACTCAGAATATTCTCAATATCATTCTTTATTGATAGAGGGTGCTCAAAAACCAGCTATTGTTGGCATGATTAGATGTGCTTACGTATACCGTCAGGGTAAAGAGAATAAAGACAAAATAATTTCAGCTAGTATTAAGCCTACTGCTGAAGGCTATAGTTTTACAATGATAGAAGAAAATGAAGAAGAACATATTATGAACTTTGATAAAAATCTGTATCTTCTATCTGGTGGTACAAAAAATGAAGGAGATTTAATGCCCTGGAATTTGATTGCTAATTCTGCTTATCCTCCCGTTGCTTTAGAAATTAAATCTAACGGCTCTTTCCACATAAACATGTGGGCTAGCACTCGTTCTGTGTGTAAGATTGTAGGAACGGTTCAGTTTGTTAATGGTGCAAAGAATGAAATATTTGGTCTGACGTCTCCAGAACAAATTGATTCTCGGTTTAAGCCTAGTAATGAAGTTTCTCTAGTTTCAGCTAAGGGAGTTGACTATAGGAAACTACGTGACTTATTGAAGGCCAAAAAGTGGAAGGAGGCAAATAGGGAAACAAACAGAGTAATGTTAAAAGTGGCGAGTAGGGAGTCGGAAGGATCGTTGAGACTGGAGGATGTAGAAAATTTTTCTTGTACAGATTTAGGAACGATTGATAAACTTTGGGTGAAATATAGCAATGGTAAATATGGCATTTCTGTGCAGAAACAAATTTATCAGAGTAAAATTGGCACAAAAGGCACAATGTATAATAATGAGGGATTATATAGTCACTTACCAGCTATCCGCGGTATCGACGGGCTGTGGACCTTTAGGGCGAGAATACCCATTTTTTCTCGTGTATCGACCTGTAGAGTTTAACATAATTCTTAAACCCGTTACTATGATACCTTTTCTCCCAAAAATGCCCCATACGGTTAAGCATCTGATTAAAAAACATAGCAGTATACCAGTTGAGCCAATGCATAATTTTGGGTAGTTCCTGTGGTTCTTGTGGCTCTAGTAAATAATGAACATGATTGCTCATAATGCACAGAGCATAAACTGGACTTACGCAAATCAACCTTTAAAACACCATATGTAGGGGCGAATGGCATTCGTCCTCACGCTAATGTAGTGCCAGTCTGTAAGTCCTGTTTATATCAAACTCATGTTATAATTATACGTGACATACTCAGGACTTACGCAGTGCCGTCATATATAGTGCATTTTTGACAATAAATTTAGAATTTACACTACAAGTAGTGCCTTTACGTAAGTCCTGATACTATTAACTACTACTGAACTGACACAGCTAATTTAGTGCATTAGCTT
>JAKQYG010000417.1 GCA_023356515.1 Trichodesmium sp. MAG_R04
AACTTCTTTTCCAGTTTTTGGCATTATCTGCATTAGTCCTATTGCTCCCACAACAGATTTAATTTTTGGCATAAAACGAGATTCTTGACGAATTAAAGCAGTCACCAAAACAGTATTTAGTTTTCGTTTATTAGACCATTCAACAATAGTTTCAAAATAAACAAAAGGATACAAATTTTGCCAATAAGTAGGCTTTTCTTTTAAAGCTTTATACTCCGCTATCTCCTCCGGTTTTTCTCGTTTACTCAAACTATTGAGCATCCAAATACCATCCAAATTATCTGCCACACCAACCCTCAATACACCATCAGTATACTGTTGAGCAACAGTTGGATCCATGCGATTTTCAAATTCTACCTGCCACTGTTTCCAAGCATCCTCGTTTTGTCCAATCTGATATAGTTCCCGCAATGTTTCAGAACCAAAAGGCAATGAGTTACGGCTTTTACTCTGTACAATTTCTGGAGATAAATTCTTAATTGTCGAAAAATCCCCCACAGGCCAACCTAATATCACCGCTGATCGCCAAGCATAATAAGAGTGAGGATACCGTAAAATCATATACTCAAAAGTTTTTCTAGCATCCTCTGTCCGCCCAAGTTGTTGTGCCCACTTACCTACCCAGAAACCTGCTTGCGCTGCTAACTTATCATCAGGGTTATTCACAGTCAATTCTTGTGCCCACTGCCAAGCTATTTGTAAATTACCATTTGCTTCAGCTTGTTTAGCTAACTGCCATCGTAGTTTAGCCGCAGCATCAGAACTGCTATATTCTCTCAACAATTCTCTACGTAACATTGAAGCTAACTGAGGAGAGCCAAGTTTATCAAGCAAGTTAGATTTATCTAACAATGCTTTGGGTCTATAACTAGGAAAATTCATAATTACTTTGTCAAGATAAGGAATAGCATCTTTTCGATCAACTAACTTTGACAAACGAATTAAACCTAGAGCTGTATCTTTTCCCCCATTGGGAAATGTATTAATTAAGTTTTTATAAGCTTCGCGAGATTCTTTAATTTTTCCTCCTAGCCATAAACCCCTGGCATAACGATATAAATTTCGGGGAGTCTTGGCTGCTTTCTGATATGCTAAGGCACCTTTACCATAATCTTGTTTTTCCCAATACCCAAACGCGATCATATCCCAATCTTTGGGAGTTAACTGAGAGGCATATTTTGTTCTCAGTTGTTCCAATACTGTGATATATTCTGGTATATGAAAACCATATTTAGCAATGAGCAATAATAACTGAAGTTGATTAGAATTTTGCTTTAATTTTTCCTGGGCAATTTTAACTGTAGTTGGATAACCAGGAAATTTAGCGATCGCCTCATCCCAATATTCGGGATTTTGTTTTCCTAGCACATATAAAGCTTCTACGGCTACTGGTTCTTCTAGATAGGTTGTTAAGACTTCTTGCCA
Source organism: Trichodesmium sp. MAG_R04 (assembly GCA_023356515.1). Taxonomy (GTDB): domain Bacteria; phylum Cyanobacteriota; class Cyanobacteriia; order Cyanobacteriales; family Microcoleaceae; genus Trichodesmium. The sequence continues at coordinate 1,426 of JAKQYG010000417.1, forward strand.
AACTTTTTTTGCTTTCTGTATTTCCCCTATTTGTTCGTAAGCTTGTGCTCGTTTCACCAAAATATATGGTGCTAGAACTGTATATTCTTTTTCTAAATCTTTAAGTTTAGCGATCGCCAACTCTGCCTCTCCCTGTTGGAGAAAATTAACAGCTAAAACATAACGAGCCCGACTGGCATTAAGAAATTTTCCAGTTTTTATCGTAGTCTCTGACTGTGTATGGCCTTCCTCTGGTGGGAATGACACCAAACTTATTTTATCTAAAAGTTTTTCTTTTTGGACAACGTTTTGGGAATTTTTTTTAGTGCTAGTCATTTGTGGTAGCAAAATTCCTAGTAACAGAGCTCCAGTAGAAGTAATTATTACTATGGAAACTTTTTTGATATTTTGCTTTAACATTTACTTGCCATCAGTTGATTTTAATTTTTTTGTTTGAGCGTTAATTTTTTTCCCTAGGGATAATTCAAAGTGTGCATTCAAGATTACACTCTTATAGTGATACTTAAACATTTTCTAGTCGAAAAAATACATCTTTACATTTAAGCCTTTTTTTCTGGCTCTATTTTGTTTGAGTCCCATTAGAAAAAGTTGTAACTTTTTTATCCAGTCTTTAAACTATAGCAAATTTTATCTCAGTCATGTATATTCTGAGCAAATAAAATAACCCATTACAAAAGATAGCAATTATGAAAAGGTAATTTTAACAATATTTGGTCTGGTAAGATTAAAAATAGGAGCATTAATATTATTATAAGTCATCACTTTGAATACACGAAAAATAATAAAAAAACTAGATAAAAATGGTCAATAATTAATAGAAAATATTTGTAATACTATAAAGCGTGCAAAAAATGGTTATCTAAAGGAGCTAGCGTTGGCAGAGCTTAGCAGTAGCTACATCATTCCCTGAAAGATGGCGGCAGCAGTTGTTTAAGTGCTTGATAATTTTTGGAGAGGTCTAATAGTAATTTTAAAGGTTCAGAACTTATTTCCAAGAGGAAAAGGTTGTTTGGAAATTTGCAGCAGGCTCTACTGGTTCAACCTTAGCCTAGCAGAAATTATACTTCCAGTCCGTAACTGTTGTAAAGAAAGGAAGATTTTTATATCGAGTTAGCCTGAAAATACAGTAATTCCCAAGAAACCTTACCAAAGGTTAGAAATTTCCACTTCACCATTTATCTTAATTAATGAAAGCTTGTCTAATCGTCAATCATCAGCTATGATTTTTATCTAAATGGGCAGCTAATTTCAACAAAAATTAGGTACTGATGAATCAAGTAGGCATAAGGAATAAATATGGTATAAAAGCATCAGATACTCAAGGCTCAGCTTCAAACGAGACTAGTAGCCTTATAATTTTGCAGCTCAATAACAACTTGCAATCTAGTTCTCCCGTTAACTATCAGGGGGGTGACACTAGCTGAACAGACCCGCAGCCACATAAAGGTCTCTAAAGTGCAAGGAAATTACCAGCATAACCATAATAACTGGCAAATATAATCATTGGTAATTAGTTATTGGGTGAGAATATTTCTAATCCAAAACTTAATCATTATAAACCTATGCAAACTAGGATATCCCAAATTGAGGCTGTACGAATAAGCCTTGTTTAGCATTAACAAAATATAATTTATTTCCAAGTCAACATAGAATTATGAGAACTGATTTTTTTACAGTTCCTAATAAATAGCACTACGCAAATAGGGTATAGATTACTTTTAAGGTTTAACTTCTGCGTAGCGAGATATCAATATAAATTCAAGTAAAATTACAAATTTATTTTATGACTGCTAGTGAGCTTTTAAGTGCGAATGAACTATTAGTTAGACATTCTCAAGGAGAAAGAAATTTTCAGGGAGCAAATCTAATTGCTATTAATTTAAGTGCAGCTACTCTCAATCGCAGCAATCTAAGTTATGCTAATTTTCAAAATTCATACTTAGCTAAAACAAAACTAATTGGAGCTAATTTAAATTGTGCAGATTTTAGTTATGCTAATCTGTCCGAAGCTAAGTTTATAGAAGCTAATCTGAACGCTGCTAGCTTTACTAAAACCAAACTTATTGCAACTGATCTAAGTGGAGGAATTTTGAGTGGAGCAATTTTCTCAGAAGCTGATTTAACAAGAGCTATTTTAATCGGTACTAGTATGGTTGGAACTTGTTTACTAAACCACTCAACATTGATTCAAGCTAACCTAACAGGAGCTACTCTTAGCCGTGCTATTCTTAGTGGTGCTAACTTAACACAGGCAACTTTGAATCGGGCAATTATGACTGAAGTGGATCTGAGTAGTACTGTGCTAAATCAGACAAGTCTAATTCGAGCCTACTTAAAACGAAGTAATCTCAATGGTGCAAAACTAATTAAAGCGGATTTAACAGAAGCAACTTTAGTAGAGGCAAACCTTTGTGGTTCTGACTTAACTAGAGCAGATTTGCAAGGTGCAAATCTTAGTTATGCTAACTTGAGTGGCTCAAATTTGATGGGAGCTAATCTACAGGGAGCAAACC
>JAKQYG010000418.1 GCA_023356515.1 Trichodesmium sp. MAG_R04
GGAGATTTTGTTCTTGCTGATGTCTCAGATAGTGCAGGGTGGGAGAAAGTTGTTGCTAAAATCTTGGAGAAACAAGGGCAAGTTGATGCTTTGGTAAATAATGCTGCTATACAAATATGTAGGCCTTTGGTGGAAACGACTCCTGAAGAGTGGGATAAGGTGATGGCGGTTAATTTACGCTCTGTTTATTTGGGGGTGCGTCACATCTATCCTCTCATGGAAAAAGTAGGAGGAGCAGTTGTTAATGTTAGTTCCGTACATGCGATCGCTACTTCTACTAATATTGCTGTTTATGCTACTACTAAGGGAGGGGTATTGGCTTTAACTAGAGCTTTAGCTATTGAACTTGCTCCCTCTCAGATTCGAGTTAATGCAGTTCTTCCAGGAGCAGTAGATACTCCAATGTTGGAAGCAGGTTTGAGCCGAGGCCATTTGCCTGGTGAAAGTGTAACTGAATTATTGCAACAGTTAGGTCATAAGCATGTTATTGGTCGTATTGGCCAGCCAAGAGAAATTGCTGAGGGGATTTATTTTCTGGCAGATAGCGATCGCTCCTCGTTTATGACTGGTCAAAATTTGGTTATTGATGGTGGAGCAACTGCTAGGTTGAGTACAGAGTAATAGAAAAGAGGGAATAGGGAATAATTGATTTAATTTTTTTATTGTTGGAGATGTCTAACTGTAATTGAATCGTACAATAGATCCCACTTTCTGCACTTCAAGTATACTACAAGGGTATTTTTAAGGAATAAGGTAGATTATAGCCTCTGTTATTGCTAATAACTATCAATAGTTTTTGTAATATGTATTTTTGCTTAAAAACTTCATAGTTATTATCAGGTAAGGCTTTCAATAGCATGTCTGATATACTACATTTTGACGTGCAGAATGTAAGATAGATGCAATAAATTGAGTTTTACTATAGCTGCCAGGCTAGTAATGAGAGAAGTGTCGCTAATAATAATCACAGCAATTTAAGATATTTTGGTAGTGGTGTACAAGTAGTGATTTTTGCAGTTAGACTCCTGACAGTAAAAGGGGTTTACTTATGAATATCACTACATCTACAGGACTACCGATATTTTAGTGTTTCTATATCTTGGTTTAAATCTTCAACATCATAGTTATAGTCATTTCAAATAAGAATGGAAAACTTTTTCTGCTGAAAGTCAGTTATAGCAAGAAATACTTGTCTCAATCTAAATCAAAATAACTATAAGATATAAATCTCTCAGGACTTACGCAGTACCGCTATATATAGTGTTAAAAATTATCATTTTTAAGATATTGCCACTATAGATAGTGCCGTTGCGTAAATCCTGTCTCTTTTAGCAAGTTCATGTTGAAATTCTAAAACAGTCAACCCTAACCAAGCTCGAACTTTACCACTGCTGATTTTGTTTTGTTTATATAGCAGTAAAGCCACTTATCTTTAATTCCTCTTCTGTAATTTCGGCAGGTTCTAAAATGTCTTTTCTGTAGTTTCGGCAGCTTCTAAAATATCTTGGGGAATAACAATAGTCATCGGTTTTCCTTTGTTGGTGATTTTTAATCTGTTAACTGTTATAATGAATAATTGAAGCTTTGAATAATTGAGGTTAGCTTTACACATTTATTAATGGACTTCTTTGGGACAAGGGATGAAAATAGTGGGTTGGGCGACCGCTCCTCGTTTATGACTGGTCAAAGTTTAGTTGTTGATGGTGGAGCAGCTGCCAGGTTGAGTAAGGAATAGATATCTCTAATTAGGGCTGGCTGATTAAATCTAAAAAGCTTTACAGATAAAAGTTTGAGCATTTTTGGGTCGGAAAAAGTGTCAGCTTTTCCGTTCAAAAAGCTCAAAAAGTTAGCATTTTGGGCAGACTATGGCAGAAAAATCAAGGGATAATTCTTCCTCCTATCTTCTCTATAATTCCCCATTCCCCATTCCCCATTCCTCCTGACTCCTGACTCCTGACTCCTGACTCCTGACTCCTGACTTCTGAGTGCTACCCTCATTCATAAGACTTTTTCAGCAAACCCTAATTAGAAGGTAGAAACTTTTGTACAACAAAGACAAAAATTTAATTGCTGAATAAGTCTATAAACTTACAAACTCTAATAACAAACTACATATTTAACACAGGGTAATAAATAAAAAAAACTATGGACATTCGTACTTTCCAAAATAAATACAAAGGTCAAAGAGCATTTTTGATTGGCAACGGGCCTAGTTTGGCAAAAACACCTCTAGAGCTACTAAAGGGCGAATACACATTTGCCATGAACCGAATTGCTCTCATTTATGAAAAAGTAAACTGGCATCCCTCTTTTTTTGTATGTACGACGACAAATATAGTGCGTGCAGATTGGTATCAAGATATCCTAAAAACTATATCTTTAGGAATACCGTGCTTTGTTTGGGACGAGCTGAAGCAATTTGTAGAAAAGTGGAACAATATTATTTACATTAATTGTACTCATGGCTCAGAAATGGGAGAATATGCTCCTGATGAATGGTGGTCTGATGATGTTGCTGAAAGGGTTTGTAAATTTGGAACTTCTATGCTTCCGACTTTACAGTTAGCTACATATATGGGTTTTAGTCCTATATACCTTTTGGGCTGCGATTTGGGATTTCGCTCTGAAACTGTTAATCATAATACTAGCCAAGATATCAACCATTTTCATCCGAAATATGGAACTCCTGGTTTTTCACCTGATATCCTTAATATGAATATGCAAGCTGCCCATGAACTTGCGTTGCGTGTAACTCAAAAAAAAGGAGTTCAAATTTATAATACTACCCTTGGAGGTCAGCTAGAAGTTTATCCTAGAGTAAAGCTCGGGGAGATTATTGGCAATCAACAATCTGTTTCTTCTACTTCTAATGTACGAATGACAAATTCAAGTATAATTGAATTATTAGACCCTAAAAACATCGATCCAATCGCTTACGATAGTGGTGTATTGGAGGAAATAAAGAATTACAGCCTGCTTCCAGATAGAAGAATTGGTTGGAATTATTGCATGGACTACACTTGGTTAGCTATCCGCTGCGAAGGAATATTAAAACAGGGAATGCGAGTGATTGATATTGGTTGTGGACCAGGAGCTATTCATGGATATTTGGAAAGTAAATACAACATCGAAATTATAGGAATAGATATTAATAAATGGGAGAAGGATTATGTTGATATAGTTGGAAGCTTTGTAGATGAAGATGTACGCGCTAAAAATGGTTTAGGACCAAATTCGATGGACTTAATTATATCTACATCAGCTTTTGAACACAACTCGTTTGAAGAACACAAACATCTTGTAGAAGTTTGTTTGCAATCCTTGAAACCTGGGGGAAGACTAATCACTACATTTGCGGCAGCTAAATTTACACAAGCAACTCCAGGGCAAGTTAACTTGAGCAGAAAAGATTTAGAAAGTATCTATGGTATTGAATTTGAGTGCTTTGAGTATTGGGAAGTTTGGCAGAGGTGGCGATCGCATAGGGAAATGCCTACTAACTACAAAGAACGCTATGGCAGGTGGACTGAATCAGATCCTTTATTTGTAGCAGCAGGAGCTGATATTATTAAACAGGCAACATTAAGTGAACATAGTTATGTAGCTAATCCCACAATTAAAACATTGACTAAAGGGAAAAAAGAAGAAGCAAAGCAAAAAATGACCCATAATGCTTATATTACTCCAGAAGTTACAAAACCTAAAATAGCTTTAGAGCAAATGCTTGCTCAATACGAGATAGCTTTAAAACAGCAAAGTTATGAGTTAGTAATAGATTCTTTATGGAAAATAGTACAAAATTATCCCTCTTATCAACTTGCTGCGATTAAATTATCCGATTTGTTATTACAAGCAGGTAAATTAGCAGAAACTCGAACAGTATTAAACATAGCAAGTGCTAATTCTCCAGACTCAAAAGCAGTAACAGAAAGAA
>JAKQYG010000419.1 GCA_023356515.1 Trichodesmium sp. MAG_R04
GAGAAATATCCATGGGCGAACAAGGAAACTGATGAGGTAAATAGATAATTTCCTCACTGTAATGCTCTGCTAATTCTGGAGGTACTACCCATTTATCTGTTAATAAATAAGGGATAAAATTTGCCCCCATTGTATTAGGATAACCAAGAAATGTTGCTTGGACAGGCGCAGGTTTATAAGCAAATATTTCAGTGTTACTATAAGCCGTATAACCTGCCAAATCTATTAAAATATCAATCCCATCACTATTAATTTGGCAGGCAGCATTTTCGGTAGATATTTCATTAAAATACCGGAATTCATCACAGCCATTCTTGACAGTTTCTGTCACTTCATCATTGGCATTTAATAAGTAGTAGGCAAAGACTTCAAATTTTTCTCTGTTATGCTGTTTAAATATCCCAGAAATTAATCGTCCGACAGCATGACGGCTAAAATCACCAGAAACGTAACCTATACGCAATTTACCTGTTTTTTGAGGATAAGAAAATTGCAGTTTCTTATTAGAGATCTGATGGTTAATTGATTCAGCTTTTTGTAGAGCAACCGCCAAAGATAACTTTTGTGGTAAAGGAATTAAATTTAAATGAAAAGGTGCAATAGTAAAACTACTTTTTTCCTCTTTTACATATTTAGCAGTTGAGTCGATTAACTGTGCAATAAAAGCATCATAATTTTTCCAGTCACAGAGGTTCAGCTTAACAAAACCGAGATAGCTGAATAAATCTTGAGCTGTGGGGTTAATTTTTTGGCATCTTTCGTAGGCACTTTTAGCAAGATCAAATTGAGATAAAAATTCCCATATTTGCCCTAATTGAAAATAAGCATCGAAATATTTTGGCTGATATTTTATTCCAGCTTGGAAGACTTTAATAGCTTCTTCTAATTTGTATTGCTGTTTGTAAACTAAACCTAAATTATACAAAGTATGAACATAATCTGGTTTGATTTTTATGGAAAATTTTAATAATTCTTCTGCTTTCTTCAGCTCCCCTTGAAGGAAGTAAATAGAGGCAAGGTTAGTAATGGTTGGATGAAAATTAGGCTTAAGTTTTAGAGCATTTTTATAAGATATAATTGCTTCTTTTAACTGGCCTTTATTTTGCTGTAAAACACCTAAATTATTGTGAGCGGGAACATAATTTTTATCAGCTCCTATCGCTTTTTGGAAATATAAGGCAGCTTCCTCATATTTACCTTGTTTTTTCAACATTTTTCCTTGCTCAAAATAACCCTTGGCTTTTTGGATATTATTTTTATTATTTTTGGCACTATAAATAAAACTAAATGAAGGCTGTTCTATAGGCTTATTTAAAATGGTGTAAATTAGAGCAATAGCTTCAATTAATCTTTCCTTTTTTTTCCAGTCAATTGCTAGAAATAGCCACATGTATGAAGGCAATAAAAAATCTTTTATCTTAGGTTTAATCCTTGAAGAAGAAACAGATAAATTATTCGCTTTTGCCTGACTTCCTATTGTTACTAATTTAGGGATATCTCCAGTTTTAAAGCCCAAAGTAGCCGGACAGCTAATCTCCGGCAGAACTGCCACATCATAAAGTTCCATTAGTTCTCTATCTAGATGTAACCACTCAATAATATTCCCCTTTTTCAAATCAATAATTACTATCCCACAACGAACATCTATTTTTCTTTCTTTTAACCTTTCTTCTACTAACAAATCTGATAAATAATCATCCCTTACTTTCGATAAACCCACCACAGCAAAATCACCAATAAAAGTTAAACTTCTGCCATAACCAGGGCAAAAAGTTACAGGTAAAAATTTGCCATTTTCAATGTAACCAAAATCCCCTGTGCCTGAGTTCAGCAACCATAATTTTCCTTGATACCATCGTGGTGAATTGGGCATTGATAACCCGTCAACTATAATTTCGTTAGTTTGAATATCAATAACAATACCTGTATCACCCCTCAGACTATGCCAACCTGATACAACGTCGGAACGACTAATAGCCGTAACATAGCGCGGTTGCCCTTCTACTTGAGCGAGGCCATTGAGATGACATCGGTCTTCAGGGGCGAGTTTAGAAATAAAGGGCGGTATCCAGAGGGGAGTAAAGCTGTGTTTGGGGTGAAGAGTTGCCAGACAACTATATTGAGTATTGATAAAAATTATTTTCCCCTTGTCATCTTCTGCTAAGTCCTGGATGTTTAACTCTCCAGTAGTGTATGCCACACGAGGAAAATAAAGGCTATCATATTTACCTTGCAAAAGTTCCCCATTTTCCACTATATTTTCCAACCGCCAAATTTGGTATTGGGTTGAGAGATATAGGTGTTCATTCTTTGGATAAAGTTTTCTGGGGCGCACAAACTCCGAAATGGAAGTGGATATTTGGCCGTCAGGTCTGACTCCAATTAAGCAGAGGTAATTTGTCTGGCAGGTAAATGCTAAACTTGCTTGATTTTTGTTTAACCATTCTAGGAAATTTGAGGAGTGAGTAACTGTTAGGGTTTTGGTGATGAAAGGTGATTTTTTCATCTTAATAATTGGTAGTTCTTAGTAATTGAATTTTAGATGATCACGACTTACCTACAACCATAGTAGATTTGGTATAAGTATCAATAAAAATTATGTTTTCCTGAACATCTTCTGCTGAAGCAAAAGCAACAGCTATTAGTCTTACAGCAGTTTTCATTTCAGTAGACCACAGTAGGGACCTTGCATGCAACGTCCCTACAAAGTTTTGGTTATGGCGATGTAGTTCATCAATTTGAAAAGCGCTGTAATATCAATAGCTTAACGACACTTAAACGTTCAGAAACAATTTATGCCTGCACATTAAAGTTTGATAGACAACTGTTAAGGCCATTGTTACAAAGAAATTATACAATACCATTTTTACAACAAAAACTTATATAGGACTTGGTATGAGTTCTATTTATGATATATGTTAAGTTGTGTAAAAATATTAATCAAATAAAAATAATCATTCTTTAGAGAGAGGTTTCTGATGGTAGCAATAACAGATCGAGTAAAAAATAGACTAACAATAGAAACAAATAAAATTGCTCCTGATACAATGGCCATTCGCTCCCTTGATTGGGACCGCGATCGCTTTGATATAGAATTTGGTCTACAGAATGGCACTACATATAACTCCTTTATCATTCGAGGAGAAAAAACTGCTCTGGTGGATACATCCCATGGAAAGTTTCGCCAAATGTACCTCGATACTCTATGGGGCCTGATCAAACCTACCGAAATAGACTACTTAATTATTAGCCATACTGAACCAGATCATAGTGGTTTAGCTAAAGATGTGATCGAACTAGCTCCCCAAGTTACAGTAGTTGGGGCAAAAATAGCAATTCAATTTTTAGAAAATTTAACTCATATACCATTTAAAAAGCAAATTGTCAAAAATGGAGACCAATTAGATTTAGGTAATGGTCACGTTTTAGAATTTGTTTCAGCTCCAAATTTGCATTGGCCTGATACAATATTCACCTACGATCAAAAAACCCAAACCCTATTTACCTGTGATGCTTTTGGGATGCATTATTGCTCAGAAAAAACTTATGATGAAACTCTTAGTGAGATAGAAGCAGACTACAAATTCTATTATGAATGTCTCATGGCCCCCAATGCTCGCTCAGTCTTAAATGCCATAAAACGCATGAAAGCATTAGGAGATATCAATACTATTGCTACAGGTCATGGCCCCCTCCTGCGTTATAACTTAGTAGAACTAACAAACCGTTATGAAAAGTGGAGTAAAGCCAAAAGCAAAGCAGAGACAACAGTTGCAGTCTTTTATACCTCTGATTATGGTTATAGCGATCGCCTCTCTCAAGCTATTGCCCATGGGATAACCAAAACAGGAGTAGCTGTAGAAATGATGGACTTAAAATCTGCTGACCCCCAAGAGGTAAGAGAACTGGTAGAAATGGCCAAAGGAATT
>JAKQYG010000042.1 GCA_023356515.1 Trichodesmium sp. MAG_R04
GGTTTTTATGGATTACTGAAATGGGAATCTCCTTTAACTGCCTATGGTCGCGGAATAAAAGCACGGGCAAAATTGATTGACTTTATGGGTAAAGTTATCAAAGTACGACTGGAGAAAGGTAGAAGTATTAATCCTACTCAAGACTTCTTGTCAATGATGTTAGTTAGTCAGCAAAAAAAACCAGATGGAATATTTAGTGATATTTTGATTAAAAATCAATGCCTTTTACAATTATGGGCATCCCACTACGAAATTTCAGGATTTGTATCCTCTCTAATATATCAACTTGGAAAATCTCCTCAAATATTGCAAAGGTTACGACAGGAACAAGAACAGATATTGGGTGAAAATAATAACATTAGTCAATTTTCACCAGAGCATTTAAAACAAATGATTTTTCTGGAGGCAACACTTAAAGAAACTCTTCGCACCTTACCACCAAGTCCTACTGCTAGTCGTCGGTTAACTAAATCTGTCGTACTTGATGGTATCCTCTATAAAAAAGGCTGGACTTTAATTGCAGAGCCCAGGATAGCTCACATTATGCCAGAACATTTTGAGCAACCAGAAAAATTTAAGCCGGAGCGTTTTTTGCCAGAATTTAATGAAGGTCAAATGTACAAATTTATCCCTTTTGGGGGTGGAGTACATGCTTGTTTAGGAGCTCAAATGGCAGTGGTGATTAGTAAAGTTTTTGCATCTCATCTATTGCGGATGTTTGAGTGGAAAATAATAGGGGAGCCAAAGTTTGTTCAGTTTCCTATTAAAAGAATTACAGATGATTATCAAATTGAAATTCAACCGAAAACTAAAAGTTAAATATGCTATTCTACTTTTGCTGCAAGTATAAAGATATTTGTTGATATGCAAATATTAATTCCAATATTATTTCTAATTTTCTGTTTTTGTCTAGGCTCTCTTCCTCTCACTAATTTAATAGTTAAAAATCTAGCAAATATTAACCTAACAAAAGTTGGTACAGGTAATGCTAGTGTGGCAGCTGCATTTGTTCATGCACCAAAAATTGTGGGGATATTTGCAGTCTTAGCAGAAATTAGTAGAGGTATTACTCCTGTTTTAGTAGCAAAATTATTATTTCCAGAAATTCCTACTTGGCAATTAGTGGGATTAATATTTCTAGTGGCAGGTAGATATTTCATTGCTCAAGGTGGCGGTGTTACTAATGCTTGTTGGGGAGTTTTAGTTTATTCTCCTACCGTTGCCTTTGGTTCGGGAATAACTGGTTTTTTAATATTAATAATAGGCAAACAAGTCTTTCCGCAAAAAAATCAAAATATTCGACAATGGTCAACTCGTTTGGGATGTCTCAGTGGTTTTTTATGGGTTTTATTATTTCACACCTCAGCATCTTTCTTCGAATCGTTGGCAGCAGCAGGATTAGCTTTTTTCTTAGTAGTAATAAATTTTCGCCAAAGTGATGATATGGTTTTACAGAAACAACCTAAATTTTCTCTTGATACTCAACTTGACCCTAAATTTTGTGGAGAAAAAGCAGCTAGGTTAGCAATACTAAAAATATCCGGCTTTAATGTTCCTAAAGGTTTTGTTTTACCTGTAATTGAAAATGGAAATAGAGAATTAGTTGCAGGGAGTAAGGTGAAAAAAAATATTTCTGATTCTTCCCCGTCAACTGACTTTTTATTAGTAGATAAAATTCTAGATAATTTAGATAAAATGTCTTTTAGTTTCCCTTTAATTGTTCGTTCTTCAGCAGTGGGAGAAGATAGTGATAATAGTTCGGCTGCCGGACAATATGAAACTATTTATCCTGTGAACAATGAAACGGAATTATTCAATGCAATTAATATTTGTTATCAATCTTATTGGCTGCCAAAAGCTATTGCTTATCGGCGACAAAGAGAAATTCCTGATGTAGAAATGGCGGTGTTAATTCAGCCTTATATTATGAGTAAGGTTGCTGGAGTTATGTTTACTCGTAATCCTTTGGATGGTAGTTCAAAAATAATTATTGAAGCTCTGCCTGGGGGTGCAGCAAAAGTTGTGGGTGGGCGGTTAACTCCCGTACATTTAGAAATTGATAAAAATAGATTTCACGAAAGTCAAAACTCGAAAGTAAAAGGTAAGAATAATTCTTATTTTAAGGAATCTACTGATTTTTTTACCCAATTAGAAAACCAGGATATTTTACCTCTAGAAATTATTCAAGAATTGGTAAATCAAGCAGAAGCTATTGAAAAATTTTTTCATGGCTTACCTCAAGATATTGAATGGTGTTGGGATGGGGAAAAAATTTGGATTTTGCAAAGTCGCCCAATTACTAATCTCAGACCTATCTGGACTCGAACTATTGCAGCAGAAGTAATTCCAGGGGCAATTCGTCCTTTAACTTGGTCGATAAATCGTCCTCTGACTTGTGGGGTTTGGGGAGAAATTTTTACTATTGTTTTAGGGAAAAAGGTAGCAAAGTTAGATTTTACTGAAACGGCAACTTTGCTGGGTTCTCATGCTTATTTTAATGCTACTTTGTTAGGGGAAATTTTCAGGATGATGGGATTGCCGGAGCAAGGTTTAGAGTTTTTGTTACGGGGACAAAAAATGGGAAAACCACCTTTAGGAAAAGTCTGGTCTGCTTTGCCTGGCTTATGGCGTTTGATTCAAAAAGAAATGGCGGTTGATTATGAGTTTGAGCGTGACTATAATGAAATTTTTGTTCCGGCACTACAAAGTTTAGAAAACAATTTTAAGCAGAATTTACAACAAAATTCATCTCAGTCTTTATTAGAATTATTGGCACAAGTGCAAAAAATTCAGGAGTGGTTAAAACCGATTACTTATTATAATATTTTGGGTCCTATAGGGTTAGGGATTAGGCGATCGCTCTTTGGTATTTCTGAGGAATGGCTACCTACTGATACTGCTCCAGAAATTGTTTCGATTCGAGAATTACAAAAGTTGGCGGTTAAGTTAAAAATAGCAACTAAATATAATGTGAATATAGAGGCAGAATTTGAGAAAAATCAGGAATTACAATTGAGGTTTCAGCAATGGTTAGAAAGTTATGGTTATTTAAGTGAGGTTGGTACGGATATTGCTGTGGAAACTTGGGCAGAAAAGCCGGATAATTTTCGTGAGTTATTGTTTGTAATGGCTCGTAAAGGAGAGAAAGAAAAAGATAATTTCTCGGTAAAGTCTTTAAATTTTTGGCAGAGGTGGCAGCTTGGGCAATGTGCAAAACGTGCTAGAACTAAGGGTAAAATTGCTGAAGTTTATGGGAAGCTTTTGGCCTATTTACGACGGACGTTCTTGGCAATAGAAAATTATGGATTAGAAGTAGAAAATTTTGAACAAAAAGGAGATATTTTTTATTTAGAATTTGTGGAAGTTAGGCAATGGATCTTATCTACAGTTGCTTGGGTTGAGGAACAAAACCCAAAAAATAGTGTAGGGGTTGAAGAAAAAAATAGAAGAGAATTTAATACATTTACACCTAATATAGAAGACGAACAATCCCCCCTAAATCCCTTGAATATCTCCCCTACTCCTCCGCTACCCTACTCTTCTAATCCCTTACTCCCTGATCAGAGGGAAATATTTAACAAAAATAGCCTACTCAGAGAACTTATCCATCAAAGACGGGAACAGTGGGAACAAGATGTTGACCGCCTAGTTCCATCTGTAGTTTATGGAAATGTATTACCCCAGGAAAGTCAGGAAACTATCTCTACTGAGGAAAATGTTTTGATTTTACAAGGAATACCGGCAAGTATTGGTTGTGTGGAAGGTTATGTCGAGGTGTGTCGGACTTTAGAGGTAAATCTTCCAGAAGAAGAAAATCTAATCATAGTTGTGCCTTATACGGATGCAGGTTGGGCGCCTTTGTTATTGAAGGCAAAAGGTATTATTGCTGAAGTGGGGGGTCAGTTATCCCACGGAGCTATTATTGCGCGAGAGTATGGCATTCCGGCAGTAATGAATATTTCTGGAGCTACGACTCGTTTAAAGGATGGGCAAAAAGTTAAAGTAGATGGATCTCGGGGTATTGTAGAATTATTATTTTAAATACGGAATTCTTTGATTAATTTATCCGACGGGAAGTCACGCGCTCTTTGGAAAGGGAGTGTCGTATTGCTTTCTTTTCAATTGAACTACTGGTATTATCCCACATTTTTCTCCAAAGCCTCCCTTTCCAACCTATCATATTAGTTTTCTAAGGAGGGGTTTGGGGAAATCAAGCTTTTCAGTGCCTCTGTCCAAGGGGATAAAGCCCTTCAGTTTCCTTTCTCAGGAGCATTTGGAGGTATCAAACTTTTCAGCTCCCTTTTCCCAGGAGCATTTGGAGGTATCAAACTTTTCAGCTCCCTTTTCCTAGGGGGGTTTGGGGGTATTGAACTTTTTACCTCCCTTTTCCCAGGAGGGTTTGGGGGTATCGAACTTTTCAAATTCCCTTTCAAGGGGTTTTTGGGGAGATTCAACTCTTCCATATCTTTAACAAATTGTATGATTTAAACTTTACACAACAAATGTTTGTAGTAACCCTGGATAGGTCCTAATTATCCTTAGGAAAGCTAAAGCACAACAACGATCAAATTAATAGGGTGTGATTAACCTATCTTTCTTAACCTATGTTCATTCTAGACTATAGCAATCCTACTTTATTTGTGTCAAAAATCTTGTCGCTTTTTGGTATGGGGATTTGGGATAATGGTCAATGGGCAATAGTTTCGGAGTTTATTTCTAGTTTTTGAATTGTCACAACCTATTTGGGATTGCTATATACCCAAGTTATGAGAAATTTTTTACCAATAGACAGGATAACTTGCCTGATTATAAAACTCTTGCACCCTGACCAAACAAGCGATCGCCTTTTTAACATTATCTTGTTTCCGACATTCCGCATATCTTCATACATCTTTAATGTATATTTACATTTTCAAATAGACTTGACTTATGCAAAAAACCTTCATTCTAGAACTTAATATCAATAACTAATTTTTTATGAGAAAATCAGTTACAATTTTTTATGACAGTGAAAATCGATGCCCATAGCTATAAAGTTTTCAGGGAGAGCATTTGGGGCGATAGATTAATAAAACTTATCAATTTAATCAGGACTTACGCAACAGCACTAATTGTAGTGGCAAGATCTTGAAAATGACAAATTTTTGCGCCATATATAGCGGTCCTGCGTAAGTCCTGTTAATGTTAAGAAGTGCGGAATGTGGGTTGTTTATTTTCTACAAACTAATTTATCAGATACAGGATCTCATTCATTTTCCAGTGAAAATGACATAACTAACACCAAAAAAAATAAGATGAGAGATTTATTTGCTCAAGAAGCATTAGCTCAAATACCAAAAATTTTGACATTACTAGACCGCAATATACATAGTCCTACCTACGGCTGTTTCGACCGCAATTTTTGGCATTATAAAATAATAGATTTTCCCAGTGGTATGGCCCAAGAATTCGTCCTGCCTTTAACCCTAGCTTATAATTTAAAAATTCCTAATAATCCATATTATCTTCAGGAAATGATATATAGATGGGTAGAAGCAGGAATTTTATATGCTGCCCATACTGCCCATCCTAACGGTTCCTGTGATGATTATTTTCCCTTTGAACAAGCTAGTGGAGCAACAGCTTTTTCTTTATTAGCTAGTATTGAAAGTTATCAAATATTAGAACTCAATAACTACGAAATCCTCAGTTTTTTTGAAAAACAAGCTGATTGGTTAGTTCACCATTACGAAATTGGCAAGTTAGCTAACCATGAAGCATTAATTGTTTTGTGTTTGGAATTACTAAGTATATTATTAGAAACCTCAAAGTGGGATACAGCAAAAGCACATCGTTTATCAAGATTATTAAGTTGGCAGAGTCAAGAAGGATGGTTTATAGAATATTCCGGTTTTGACCCTGGTTATCATACTCTTACTATATCTTGTTTAGCCAGAATTTATGAATTAAATCCTAGTGAAAAATTAAAACATATTATTACTAAAGCAGTGGAACTAGCTGCTCAATTTATTCATCCTGATGGTTCTTTTGGTGGAGAATATGCTAGTCGTAATACCTATAACTTTTTTCCTCATGGATTTGAATTAGTCGGTAAATGGTTGCCTGCTGCTTTATCGATTAATGACCAATTTTTGATAGGATTAAAAAATGGTTTAGCTCCTTGTTATGCCGACGATCATATTATTGGTCATCATACCTGGAATTATTTTTTTGCATGGCGAGATTTCGTCGCTGAAAGACCTGTTGATATAAATCGTGATGTTGCTAGTCTTTGGTTAAAAGAAGCTCAAATCTTGATTAAACGACGACCAGGAATAGAATTATATGTAAGTGTAAATAAAGGTGGTGTTTTTAAATTATTTCGTAACCAAAAGTTAGTTGCTTCTGATACTCATTTATCCTTACAAGTGAGAAAAGGTAAAACAATTCTTAATGCAGTTAGTCATTTAAGTGGTAATTATGATGTAAAAATATTTCAGGACGAAATAGTCATTTCTGCTAATATGGGTTGGGCAAAACAAACTCAAATGTCATCTCTTAAGTTGATAGTTTTGAGATTAGTAATGTTAACTTTTGGTCGTTTTTTCCCAAATTTAATTAGAAAAATCTTACAAAAAATTCTGATTACTGGTAAAAAAGATGCACCTTTCTATTTCATGCGCCATTTTAAATATAAAGATGGAAGTTGGCATATTACAGATGAACTTTTTGCTAAGTCTTGGTCGAATGTTATTAGTGCAGGTATTGGTTGTGATCAAACCTCTATTTATGTTGTCATGAGTCGAATTTTTCAAATTAGCCAATTACAACCTTGGCATGATTTAACAACAGAAATTAAACAACTGCCCCCCGGTCAACCCTTGAGAATTGAACGTAAGTTTTAACTTATATCCGACATTCCGCAGATCTTCATATATCTTTATGTATATTTATATTTTCCAAGAGACTTATACGAACAACCTTTATTCTAGAACTCAATATCAATAAAGTTTATCAATAACTAATTTTTTATGAGAAAATTAGTTACAATTACTTATAACAGTGAAAATCGATGCCCATGGCTATAAGGCTTTCAGGGATAGCATTCGGGGCGATAAATTAATAAAACTTATCAATTTAATGTCAAGAAGTGCGGAATGTGGGTTATATCACTTTAATTTAAGGCAGTTTTATCTCTTAATATCTCAATAATGGTTCCATGTTGATGCATTGACGTTCAGAGGCTGTTTGAAAAGGGGTAGGGGTGTGGTCAATTATACTAAACGCCGAACTATTAGACGAATCATCGCGATGTAAATCATGGTCTCGGAGTTATGAGGCCAATACTCAGCAATTAAGACATAAGTGTCCATACCAATTCCACCTTTCCCAGGTGCACTTAACTATCCAACGCTTTTTGAGGAGAATGAAACCCTTAATCCTACTTTACCCCATGTGAGCTTTTTTACTCCCTCTCATACTTTTCAAACAACCTCTCAGTTATTTATTTTTATAGTTGCTGGTTTACCATTTTTATTTGAGCAGGAATTTGCATTGCTAATTACGTAGGTTGTAACTAACCAAGATAGTCAGTTAAGCCTGAACTTACAACCCGTATTTTATAGCATTTGGAAAAAAAGACAATCCTTAAAATTTTCAGAATTAGTTAGATTTTTCATGAGTTTTGAGATTCTATTGGCAAACAGATCAGATTATCATTCTGGATATAGATTAAGCCTTGCTGACGTAATTTACCCATAAGACGAGTCACAGTTACACGCGTAGAACCAATAGCACTACCAATTTGAGCATGAGTCAAAGGCCAAGGTAAATAGTAACCACTGGTTGCTTCTAAGTTGTCCTGGTTGATCCAGAGTTGCCCATATTCTTCTATTAATAGTGTAATAAATCCAAATAACCGATCAATAGTACGACGTTGACCCAAGGTACTTAGCCACAAAAGCTTTCTTTGATGTTGATAGCGAAAAGCATCTAGAACTTCTCTGCGGAAGTGAGGCCAATTGTCAAGGTCATGCCAATACATCCATAGTACAGTTGTTTGATCGACATGAGCATAAGCTTGTAGTGTAAATGGTGACTGAGCTATTAGTTCAAATGGTTGACCAGCACCGATAAATCCGAGAAAAGCTTCATCTGAAGTTCTATTTATTTTTAATTTGCTAGACTTATTGCTATTGGCACTAATGTGAGCATTACCTACTAAACGAATTGACCCTTTTTGTATTAGATACAGTAAACCTGGGCGAGCTGGAATACGTTCTTCTTTGCTAAAAGCTCTAATGCGGTAGTGTTCTTCTGCCCAATCTATGATCAGTTGCCAAGTCAAAAATGGCCTCTTGCTAGGGGCAAAAGTGTTAGTAGGTGGTATATTCAATGACATTTCTGGTAGGTCTGGATGTGATGATAGTTGCATTGTTACTCTCTTTTGGTAAAAGTTGGACTTAAGTTCAAATCAATTTATAGCAATGAGCGCTCAAATATTTACATATTACTATTGTATTTAAATGGAGTACAAATTTATGCTACTATTATCAATACTTTCACATATACTAAATTAGTAGTACTTTGTACAATGTAAACATACCAATGCACTTTGCTATAATCAAGAAAATAGGAACAGATATAGCAGAAGGCACGAAGTTAAATTTGAAGCACGAACTACATTTGAGAGGTGTGAGAATATCTTCACCGCCCTAGAACTGTTATATTAATATTTCTGCTTATATCAATTTTATCTCTATATATTAAAGTGTAGCAAAAAACACAGACTTTTCCGACTGTTAAATTTATCGGATGAATTTTATTCAAGGTGGTGATAGTTTTGACAAAATTATCATTTCAGTGTGCACTACTGCATTTTTTGCAAAAAGCTGTAAGTTTATACCGGGAGCAGTTGGAATGGCCTGATAGATATGAGAAAAAATTAGAGGCTTGGGCAAGGATGAAGATAATTCCAATGAAACAAGTTAAAGATTGTGGAAGAGTAACATATAAGTCAGCAATCGCTCTAAAATTATTTCCAGCTTTGCAGCAACCAGCTATATATATTGCTACTGAGTTAGCTCAGTATTGTAGAGAAATAGTGAGTATTCAAGGAAAAAAAAATGTAGTAGATTTTGAAGTTGAAGTAATTTCATCTGGCATAATTTACTTAACATTAACGGATTTGAGCATAGCTAACTGGTTAAGCTATTTAATTTCTACTCCCCTTCAGAGCAAAAAGCAAAAGTTTCAGGTAAATTTTGATCATCAATCTGCTGAAACTATAAATTTACTTCCTATCCAATATACCCATGCTCGTTGTTGTTCCCTATTGCGCATGGGTGAACGCGATCATTTAATTACTCTTTCTCCGACAACTCCAGAAAACTATAGTCAATTTTGCTTTATTCTAAGTCCTGACCCCATACCTTGGCAAAAGTTTAATGGGAAATTACAATTTTTACATCATGCTGAATATAAATTAATTGCTGAAATAGCCTCTACCCTAGATTACATATATTGTATTTCCAGCACCAAAAAACCTCTCAATTGGGAAAAAGTAGCTCATTCTCTCAATACCGCTTTTCAAACTTTTTACTGTCAGTGTCGTATATGGGGTAAGGTTAAAGTTCAAACTCCCAATTTAGCACAAGCTAGATTAGGTTTAGTTTTGGCAACTCAGGCTCTACTTAAATTTTTATTAGAAAAAAGGTTAGGTACTAAAGCACCTCTAGAGTTAAAGTAAACACACCTATCTCCTAATCCGATTGTATATTGAAGATAGATAAAATAGTTGATAGCTGACCTAAAGTCAATCTTCTTTGTCGGTATTTTTCTTTTTCTGATTTTTTTTAGCAGGTCTGTTGATGGGGGTTTAGAAGAGGTTTTACTATTAGTTTCTCGACTAAATTTTAATTGTGGCCAAATCTTTACTATACAAAATTTTTGCTTTAATTTGATTGTTATTAGAATAAGCAATCTAAATAGTTAACAGCTTATCATTACAATGTACCACCACTACCTAGTTTTTCTTTGTAGATTATTCCACTTTTGAAAATGACTATCTTGATAATTATTTTTAGTTTTATCAACTAGACTTGGCTGAAGTTCTAAAGCTTTTTCTTGAAAAAAAAATGCCTCATAAAATCTTCCCTCTTGTCCTAGAACCTTGCCTAAATTCCAATAAGCTACTGCTAAATCAGGTTTCATTATAATTGCTTTTCTATAATTAATCATTGCTGCATCAATTAGCCCTTGTTTATAAAACATACTGGCTAAATTGACAATAGCTTCAATAAAATTCGGATTTATTTTTATTGCCAATGAATAAGCACGAATAGCAGCATCTATTTTATTTTGTGCTTGTAGAATGTTTCCTAAAGTTTTGTAGACTGGAGCAAAATTTGCTTGTTTTTTTAATGCTTTTTGACAAAGTGCAATCGCTGATGTAAAATTTCCTTGATTATAATAAGTTTCCGCTAACCTATTAATCGCATCAACATCATCTTGTTCACTTTTACATAACTCTAAGTTATCATTTTTTACTTGAATTAATTTAGTATAGTTTCGAGATTTATTATTCTGTTGAAAAGTTTTCTTATCTTGTAAATTTTGATTCATATTCTAGAAGCTAAACAGAGAAACATAATTAATTACACATTATTATTACTAATTAAAGCAATTTCATATCACTCAAATTTTACTTTTACCTTTGCCGCAACATCAAGAATGCTAATCTCCATTTTAATTATTTTTCTAATCACAGTATTCTAATTTAATTATTTTCCTAATTACAGTATTCTAAAAAATTTTCTGGAACTATTTTCAATTCTCCAGACTTAAATCTATCTATTGAAATCTAGAGTGCAGTTTTTTTTTCGTTCCTTCTCCCAAAGAGCTAACTTCTCTATCTGATAAAACTTACGGTCATAAAAATCACATTTATATAATTGAATTAACTCATGTCCCTCCTCTCCATCAAACATAAAATTATTTTCTATCCGACATTCCACAGATCTTCATACATCTTTATGTATATTTACATTTTCAAATAGACTTATACGAAAAACCTTCATTCTAGAACCTAATATAAATAAAGTTTATAAATAACTAATTGTTTATGAGAAAATCAGTTACAATTCTTTATGGCAGTGGAAATCGATGCCCATAGCTATAAGGTTTTCAGGGAGAGCATTAGGGGCGATAGATTAATAAAACTTATCAATTTAATGTTAAGAAGTGCGGAATGTGGGTTCTATACACCCCAAATATTTAATGTTAGTCAACTCACCTTCAATCTCTTCTTTAAACTCTCTCTGTGAAGTATCACGACTATATTCTCCAAAATCAACGCCTCCATCCATAACCCGATAAAAAGTTTCCTTTTTTCTAGAGTCATAACCTTCAGATATAAAAAGGCGATCGCCATCTCTAATTCATCCCAAAGCTAGTAACCTAATCTTATTCTTTTTACTCATAATTTTCTCATATCAACAAAAAATAAAATACAATTAATTCTCATCATAAAAACCCTCTTCATAATTATTTTCTGGGACCGGCCAATCTTCATTTTGACCACCAATAATCAGTTTTTCTATCTTGACTAACTCTTCACTTAATTTTTGAAAGCTGTTGATCAAAATATCAACCGCTAAAGCATCGCTAGTTCCCAAATCAAACCAACAACGACTCCATAATCCTTCATATTCTACATCTCCCATATTGTGCATAACAGCCATCATACTGTGACTAGCCACATCCTGACTATATTCCATATAACTAATTTCTATTCCTGCTTCTTGAACTTGTAAATTTTCGGCATTAAACCCACCCAATTTTCCTAATAAAAACCATGAATCAAATAGTTCTTCTATGTAATGTTTTTCTCTTATGGAAGGAACAGTGCTAAACTCTAACCAAATCCATACATTAAAAGGGTTAAATTCGCGAAATTGTACTTGCATAAATATTTAAGTAGGGCTTACTAATTAAATCTCAAACCATTGACAGATAAAAGTAATTGCCTTTTTAACTCCAAAAAAGTGGAAGCTTTTCAGTTGCTAAAGTTCACATATATTAGCATTTTGGGCAGAACAATTGCCAAAGAATCAACGGACAAAGATATAGTACCACCTCCTCTATCATTCAATATAGTTCAGCAATTCAATATAGTTCATATCAAACAAAAACTCTTATAAATATTGAATCATTAGATAAGCTTTTCAGACTACATATAGTCATTCTGGTTTAGATTGAGACAAGGTTTTCTTGCTGTGAGAGGGTTTCCGCTAAAAAAGTTTCCCATTCTTATTCGGAATGACTATAATCACAAAAAAATCCTTAATTGAACTGTCTTACTCTATAACTCCCATTTCTCCTAACTTCTATCCTCAAACCGTAAGTAGTCAAGTAAAATAAATATCATTACATCTACAGGACTACCTGAGTTTGGAATTTGCGAAGAGGTGGTAATTTTGGAGGTCCCCATGTACCTGAAGCATTTCTAATTGCATCTCGCATCGAGTCACAAGGTCGTTTTCCATCATCTATATTATTAATATTTTTACACTGTTCAAAAAATATTTGTGCTATCAAACGTTTTGGCATTTGGTCTGACTTTTCTAAAGCTTGATCAAAGTTTTTATCAGCTTCTTTTCTGATTCTGATAGATAAATTATTGTCTTTATTCTGAGCTTGAGCAACTAATATTTGTGCTTTTAGGTAATGTATCTCTGGATTTTTTGGAACTTCTGACAAAGCTTTATCTACATATTTTAAAGCTTTTTTGATATTATCTAAATCTCGATAAGCCACTGCTAATCCTCGATAAGCTAAATGATGAGGATAAGCTTTATCTTCTAATCTTTCTATTGCTTTAGTAAGGTCAGAAAATGGCAAATTCACCGCCAACATTAAATCCATATATCCTTTCAATAAATTCAACTCTGGGTCCAATAAATTTATCCTTTCTGCTGCCTCAAAATGACTAAAAACTTTTCTGAGTTTTTCTAAAGCTTTTGGAGCTCCTTTTAAAATACCTTCAGCAGATATAATATAAGCACCTTCTAAAAAATAACCTGTTGCAGCATAAATATTACCACGGACTGGATTAATTGTAATTAAGTTTTCTCCTACTTCAGTAGTTTTTTGAGCATACAATTTTAATGATTCCCAATTTTCATCTAAGTAATGTAATGAAGATATCATGGCATAAACAAGAGGCTCATCTATCTCTTTAGATTCAGCTATTTTAAGATAATTTCTTGCTTGTTTATAATTTCCTTCTTCAAAGATAGCTTTAAAAGCTGCTTCGGTTTTTTCTCCTATTTCAATAGTATTTATTTTACGAAATGGGTCTCCTATTGCTGGACTTACCCAAAAGTTTAAACTGACTAAAGTAGCACTAGAAAAAACTGAGATTTGCTTCAATACTGGAAATTCTTTAAACCAACTAAATAATGTTTTTAGCATTAGTTATTTTAAGACTAACTATGATTTTAAATTCCTAAAATTTTGTGTTATTACTTGAGATAGACTATAACTAATAGGGTTTTATATGGAATATGAACATAGGGTCCCAAACAATGAAAAGATATAATTGTCATTTTACAGGAAAAATATTTACTTTGGTAAGTCAAGAAAAAGAAAAAAAGCTTCGAGAGGAACGATGACTGAGGCCTCAAAATTACCCTTTTGAGGGGATAAGGACTTGCCCTCAGTCACTAACTGTAGTGTAAATACATGACAAAATGCAAAAATACACTATGTATAGCCTCACTTCCTAAGCTCTGGGGATGAAAAAATATTCAGTATTTCAGCCTTCAGCTTTAGTCGGAGATACTAATAACTGATAACTGACGATTGAAATGACCCTTTGACTTCTAAATGCTATATCTTAAAAACTTGTATTATCATCCCGCAGCTAGTACCGTTCCTATTCTGACAAATATCAATATGGAACTAGCATCTCAACAAATGGGCCTGATTATTGGTCGTAGTGGTTCAGGCAAAACTACATTATTAGAAATATTAGCTGGTTTAGCTAAATGCTCCAAAGGAGAAATATACTGGCGAGAGCAAAAATTAACCTCCGAAAATTTACAACAACTGGGTGGTTTAGTATTTCAATTCCCAGAAAGACATTTTTGTGGCAGTACCATTTTAGAAGAATTACGATTAGGTCATCCAGAGTTACGACCCGAACAAATATCTTCTGCCTTAGAAGAAGTGGGACTTCAGGACTTGCCATTAAAAACTTCACCCCAAGCATTAAGTGGGGGTCAGCAACGTCGTCTCGCTTTGGCAGTACAATTAATTAGGCAACCTCATCTTTTAATGTTAGATGAGCCAACTGCCGGATTAGATTGGTCAATACGAAAACAACTGGTAAATTTATTAGCTAAATTGAAAAATCATTGGAGTTTATTGGTTGTCACCCATGATTCTAGTGACCTTTTACCCATAGCTGATAAATGTTGGACTTTAGATAAAGGTTATTTGGAGGATAACTCAGAAGTTAGAAGTTAAGAGTCAATTTATAATTATAGATATCTCTTGAAATTTAGATAAGAGTTAAAATTTATGAAGAGGCAGGCACATCGATCTTATACAAGAGAATTGACCATTAATACCATTTAGCCATCAGATATTAGAAATTATAACTTATTATTGCCCTGCATGGAATCTAGAAATTAATCATCGGTCTTACGACATACAGATGTTGAAAGATGGTACTATTAGTTTTAATTTACAACCAGGATATTACCAAGCTAAATTAACCTATCAATTAACACCTGTTTTTAAACTTAGTCTTTTTTGTAGCGGGTTAACTTTAATCACTACTATCTTAATCTATTGAACTTAGGTCTTGCATGTTATAAAATACTGATACTGTAAAATCTGTAATTTTCTAGGTAACAAGCCTGATAGTTTTCTGGACATTTTGGAAAGATTCATTAGTGGCATATTCCACTATCATTCGAGCTGGGCGATAGCTCCACAACTCCTGATTACTTCCTTTCCTCTAGCAGAAATATCTCCACTAGCAACTCCATAGGGAATTTGAGGGCGCATCTTATCTGAGGAAATGATCCCTGGGGTAGATGATTGGTTTGCTTTTAGTTTTAATGTTGAATTATAGCAATTAATCCACTACCAACTAAGGCAGACGCAAGTAAAAATCCACAACGGTTGAGCGTTTCTATATTAGTTGAAGTGAAGTATAGTTGACCTGAGCCAAATTAAAGCTATATCTAACTATTAACTATGAATACAATACAGGGGAATAATCTGATATGGAATGGCACATCACAGACGCCCAAAGCTTAGGAATTATTGATAGAGAAATTGGCCCGAACGCTCTCTCTCCCGCAGAGTATGAGATAGTTCGACGGGTAATATATACTACGGCAGACTTTGAATATAAGTCTCTGATTAGTTTTTCTGAACATGCTTTACAGTCTGGAGCTGCTGCTTTGGCAGCT
>JAKQYG010000420.1 GCA_023356515.1 Trichodesmium sp. MAG_R04
CTATACTGCTGTAAGTGGATTTTATGGGGTTGTTTTGACAGATGTTTTCCAGGGAATTTTGATTTTTGTGGCAATTGTATATATCTGTTTTATTACTTTTCAAACAGTAAGCTTGCCAGATACCTTTGCTATTTCAATTCCTGGGACAGAACAATTACAAGAATGGAGTTTGAGAGAATGGAGTAGTATTATTCCACCAACTCAAATTGACTTGCCAGGAGATTATAGTATTTTTAATTTGTTTGGTGGAGTGATGTTATTTTATATTTTTAAAGTATTTCTAGAAGGTGGTGCTGGAGGGGGTGGTTATATGATTCAACGTTACTTTGCTGCTAAGAATGATCGGGAAGCTGGTTTACTTTCTTTATTCTGGATTTTTTTATTATCTTTTCGCTGGCCTTTGGTTACAGCTTTGGCAATATTAGGAATAGATTATGGTTTGAAAAATCAGATAATTGCTGACCCAGAGTTAGTCTTGCCTACTGTAATTAGTACATATATTCCAGTGGGAATTAAAGGTTTATTGGTTGCCTGTTTTATTGCTGCTGCAATGTCAACTTTTGATTCGATTATTAATGCTAGTGCTGCCTATTGGGTAAAGGATATTTATCAAGCTTATATTAAACCTGACGCTTCTAACCAACAATTGGTTAATCAAGGTCGTTTAGCTTCTGTATTAATTGTTAGTTTGGGGTTGATTTTTAGTTTTAATATTACCAATATTAATGATATTTGGGGATGGTTGACTTTAGGGTTAGGAACTGGGTTGTTTATTCCTTTAGTCTTGAGATGGTATTGGTGGCGATTTAATGGTTATGGATTTGCCATTGGTACTGGTGCGGGTTTAGTTGCTGCTATTGTGACAAAAGCTGTGATTTTACCTTTTTTAAATCTGCCTCAACTTCAAGAATATATTTTGTTTTTAGTTCCGAGTATTTGTTCTTTTTTAGGATGTATTTTTGGAACATTGTTAACTCCAGCAACTAACTTGGAAGTGATTGATAATTTTTATCGGGTAACTAAACCTTTTGGTTTTTGGGGAGTAGTTAGTCAGAATTTACCAACTAATATTCAAGCAAAAATTCAAAGAGAAAATAGACGAGATATTCTCGCAACATTTATTGCAATTCCTTGGCAGTTAGTGTTATTTTTGATGGGAATGATGTTAATGATGAAGCAGTGGGATAATTTTGGTGTTTTATTATTAATGTTTATTTTGTTGTCGATAGGATTATATTTTACTTGGTTTCAGCATCTGGATAAAATACAGAAATAAAAAATTGTTTTTAGAATAGTTAAATATTCTTTATCTTTTATTCATCTTTGTTATTTAAGATTTTAGAATGTTATAGAAAGTTTTTAGCAAGTCTTAACAATGCTAAAAATATTCAGGAGATTCCTAAAATTAGTAAACGTTATATAGCAATTCTAAATTATTTGTATTTCTGAAAAAAAAAACTATAGGGGGTTGGTCTCTAAATCCTATTTATACATTGAGCAAACTATATATAGCGCTTCTTAGTCTTAATGAATTGTAGTTGTTTTTCTTCTGCTCTATTCCTGTATGAAGAGCAAATTGTAAAAATACTTAACACTACTTAATACTAATTGAGTAAAATATTCGTTAAGCTGTAGATAAATCCCTAAATACATTAAATTAAAACCCATGGCAATTATTTCTCCAAATCTGGAATCAAATCAACAACGTTGGCAAACTGTAGTTTGTTTAACTTTAGGTTTCTGGTTAAGTGCCTGCATAATTTTAGACCTAGTAATTATGCCAAGTATGTATGCTTCTGGAATGATGAATACACCAGATTTTACAGTAGCAGGTTCAGTAATGTTTTCTGTATTTAACCGAGTTGAGTTATTTTGCGCTAGCTTGGGTTTAACAGGTTTACTAGTTTTGAGTGCTACCACACGCGATTTCATTAAAAATAGTAAAACAGCAATTATTTTTTCTATACTGTTATTAGCGATCGCTTTAATTGATACTTACGGTTTAACTCCTCAAATGACTGCTTTGGGTATTGATCTAAGTTTGTTTGAGTCAGTCAAAGAAGTTCCTGTGGCAATGAATCAAATGCACGGCGGTTACTGGTTATTAGAAATAATTAAACTGGTTGTTGGTGCTACTTTGTTTGGTTGGTGTTACCGACAACCAATAAAGATAAATCAATAGTGATTTTTTACCGAAAAATTGGATTTAAAGCCTCGCCCTTCTAGGGCGACTTTTTAGTTGATTTTTTATTCCGGAGCTTCAGAAAATGAGAATGTTCTAGCTTTCAACCAAAGAGGAATAGATAGAAAGATTTGAGTCTCAAAAAATCAGCTTTTCCAAGAGCTTTACAAGATGAAAATGTTTTGGCATTATTCAGGGAAAATTTCCAGAATATGAGAAATTATCTTTGAGGGAGAAAATTTAGTTGAATAAAAAATCATGTGTATAGGCAAGTTCCCCCTTTATATCTTTATAATATCAGAATTTTTGCGAGGATGCAAAGAAAAATCTTTTTTCCCGAGATTTTTTTCAGGAGCTTCAGAAAATGAAAATGTTGTAGCTTTCCACTAAAGAGGAATAGATGGAAAGATTTGAGTCTCAAAAAATCAGCTTTTCTAGAAGCTTCAGTGGCTATTACTGTTAGGAAATTTTCACTTCTCTATAAATTGAGTCACCGCCAGAATACGGATACGAATGGCAATTTGCTCCTACTTTATCAGATAAAATATACTGCTTCAGCACAGGTAAAATAGTCAAATTATTTGGTTGTCTTTCTATTAGAGAACGTCGCTGTAAAGATTTAATTATATTCAATAAATCTGAAGGTGGTATTTGTAGATTATCTAATAAAGCTGAAATAGATACTGCCTCTGCTTTAATTGCTAAGTGAGAGATTATTTGTTTTTCTAATAACGAACGGATGTATTTTTATGTGTGCTAATTTCTCTGAGTTTTTCTCTACTAATAATTAGGCAACAACTCTGATGGGATAGTTCGCCGATAAGTTTGAAAAATTGGCTGTAGTTTTCATGTTCTGGAAGGTAATGACTAGCTAGTTTGCCACTACTAAATATTGTTTGGATGTCATCTAATATTATGAGGCAACGGTGCTTTCTCAAATTTTCTAAAAGATGAGAGTTTTCTGAAGTTTTGAGAGTAGAGTTTTGGGTAGATATAAATTCAATGAGGTTGGTTTGAATTGTTTTGAGTGGTGGGGAGTCTCGCAGACTTTGCCAAATTATATAGTCGAATTTATTTTGAATATTTTTGATTACTTGGAGGGCTAATGCTGTTTTGCCAATGCCAATTATTCCGTGGAGAATTACTAATTCTTTTTGTTCTTGGAGAATCCATTTTTTGAGAGTTTTTATTTCCTAAGTTCGACCGTAGAAATTTTTATAGTCTGGTGCATCTGAGAGGTTGATTTTTGGTTTAGGTATAGTCTGGTATTTATTGATATTTGGTTGGGTAAAATTTTCAGGGTTTATAGCTTCTGAAGAGGGGGAAGTTTCCGGGCAAAAATTTATATTGTTATTAACTCCTATAGAATCTTTTTCTATATGTTATATTGAGAACTGCCATCTATCAAATGCAGTACGTAGATTAGATTTATTTACTTGTTCTCCAAAAGTCTCTGAAAAAGTTTTCCATAATTCTGAAGCGACATCTCTGACATGACCATTAGTGCATTGACATTCTTGAGCTATTTCTGAATATTTTTTCCCTTGAAAAACCCCTCGTAATATGACTTGTTGTAGGTCATCTAAATGTTTTCCTGTTTTGCTAAAGATAAAATTGTCAGCTAAATTCAATATTTCTTGGATATCCATATATTTGCTAAGTAAGGAACTTTTATATGTATTGTAGTCCTACATTATCCTACACGATAATTTTTTAAATTAAATTTAATGCCAAAAGCGATTTTTT
>JAKQYG010000421.1 GCA_023356515.1 Trichodesmium sp. MAG_R04
TCCCTCGCATTCTCAACTGGAGTCCAGCTTTAGTTGATAAACACATTTTTAAACATTTTATGCTCAAAGAAATACATGAGCAACCAAATGTTGTTAGGAGTTGTTTAGAGACTTATATAAATAGTAATTGGGATGCTAAAAATAGTCAGATTTCTCCCACTAATTTAGAGCTGTTGCCATCCCTATATAAAAATTTGGAACAGGTGGAAATTTTGGCTTGTGGTACCAGTAGACACGCTGGTTTAATTGGCAAGTATTTGTTAGAACAATTAGCAGGAATTTCGACTACAGTAAATTATGCTTCTGAAGCTCGTTATGCCCCTTCTCCGATGAGAGAAAATACTCTGATAATTGGTGTGACTCAGTCTGGAGAAACCGCTGATACTTTGGCAGCTTTAGCAATGGAACAACAGCGTCGTTTAGATAAACCTGCTGAGTTTCAATCAAGATTCTTAGGAATTACTAACCGAGCAGAAAGTTCTATTGCTAATTTAGTGAATCAAATTATTGATATTCGGGCAGGTATTGAAATTGGGGTTGCTGCAACTAAAACATTTGTAGCCCAGGTAATGGCATTTTATTTTTTAGCGATAGATTTAGGATGGCAACGACAATATTTATCTGGGGAAAGAATTGCAGAAATTATTGATGGGTTACAAAAAATTCCGGCACAAATGGAACAGATGTTAGAAGTTCAAGATGGTCAAATAGAAGATTTTGCTCACCAGTTTAATGACACTCAAGATTTAATTTTTGTGGGCAGAGGAATTAATTATCCAATTGCTTTAGAAGGTGCTTTAAAATTGAAGGAAATTAGTTATATTCATGCGGAGGGATATCCAGCAGGTGAGATGAAACATGGTCCGATCGCTTTGTTGGATGATAAAGTGCCTGTGGTGGCGATCGCTATACCTGGTTTAGTTTATGAAAAGGTACTTTCTAATGCTCAGGAAGCTAAGGCTAGGGATGCGCAGTTAATTGGGGTAATTCCTGAAAATACGGAGGCGGATGTGTTTGATAATGTGTTAACGGTGCCAGCGGTGGATGAGTTGTTGTCGCCGATGTTGACTGTTATTCCTTTACAGTTGTTAGCTTATCATATTGCTGCTCATCGTGGTTTGGATGTGGATCAGCCACGGAATTTGGCGAAGTCGGTGACTGTGGAGTAATATTTTGTAAATCGCCGTTGCTGATGTAGGAGGATAATAAAGTTGGTAAACTTACAGCAGTTTTAATCTCGGTAGGCCACAGTAGGGACGTTGCATGCAACGTCCCTGCAAGGTTTTGGTTGTGGCGATGTAGTTCATCAATTTGAAAAGCGCTGTAAGGTAGAATTTGTAGTATCTTAAGTTTATCCTTATGGTGAGAAGTCAGCAAAAATGGGCTCAAGCAAAATTTGAACGATAGCTGAAAGAAAATTGCGGCCAGGGTAAGGGAAAAAACTATATAGCTTCAATGCCCATTCTCGACCGATAAATTTTTAATACTTCATCCAAATTGTCAAGATTTGTCAAATCAACTACCATGAGAAAATTCTTGATTAATAATTTTCTCTATAATGGGGAACCAAATGTACCATCTCCATTCAGGTCAATATTAAATTCTTGTTCCAGAGGGAACAGAGCATCCTGAGATTTCCAACCGGAACCGCGAGTAATCATACCCTCAGAATTAGTAGTCCAGACATAAGCTTGACCACTTCTGGCATTCTGACCTTGGAGTAGGAAGCGATAACTATCTGCGGACCCTAACTCCACGGCAACACCGTCCCAATTCGGGGTAGTGTTGTCGGTGTAACTTCGGCCTTTACGGTTTTGCAGTTGTAATTGCTGGTCTCCATTGATTATCCAGTAGGTGTCGTCTAGGTTTTTGGCAAAGGTAGCTGTGCCTTCTTGTTCAATAGTGGTGAAAGAGTTGCCAATAATTTCATCTCCATTCAGATCAATATTAAATTCCTGTTCTAGAGGTAATAGAGCACCCTTAGATTTCCAACCGGAACCGCGAGTAATGACACCTTCAGAATTGGTAGTCCAGACATAAGCTTTTCCACTCTTGGCATTCTGACCTTGGAGTAGGAAGCGATAACCACCTGACTCATCAACTTCAACGGCAGCGCCATTCCAATTACGTTTGATACTATCACTATAGGTTTTGCCTTTACGGTTTTGCAGTTGGACTTCCCAGTCTCCACTAATTATCCAGTAGGTGTCGTCTAGGTTTTTGGCAAAGGTAGCTGTGCCTTCTTGTTCAATAGTGGTGAAAGAGTTGCCAATAATTTCATCTCCATTCAGGTCAATATTGAATTCTTGTTCTAGAGGTAACAGAGCACCCTTAGATTTCCAATGGGAACCGCGAGTAATGACACCTTCAGAATTGGTAGTCCAGACATAAGCTTGACCACTTCTGGCATTCTGACCTTGGAGTAGGAAGCGATAACCACCTGACTCATCAACTTCAACGGCAGCGCCATTCCAATTACGGTTGGTACTATCACTATAGGTTTTGCCTTTACGGTTTTGCAGTTGTAATTCTTTTTCACCATTAATTATCCAGTAGCTGTCATCTGAATATTTGGCAAAAGTTGCTGTTCCTTCGGATTCAATTATGGTTAATTCCTGTACATCAGAAAGATTCACCGTGACTGTTGCTGTATCAGTCAATTCCCCCCCACTAGCTTCAATGGTAATATTGAGAATGGGGTTGGTTTCATAATTTAGGTCGTCTTTGTCATTAACTAGGAGGCGATCGCCATCGAGACTAAAAGCTAAATTACCATCTTTATCCGGGTCTACATTGTTAATAATGCTGAATGTTAGGGGTTTGTCCTCGGGATGAGTTGCATTTAGAGTTCCGATGATAGTTTCTTTGTCGCTATTTTCAGCTATATTATATGTTTGATTACCCAAACTCCAAATAGGATCGCTAAGAGGTGGCAAGGTTGCTGAAACAGTTTTAACTTTTGCTGCATTGGTAGCTAAACGACCAAGATTATAACTGCCAATTTCTCTGTCAAAGATATCAATTCTACTATCTTGTGAAAGGTAAAGCTTAACTGGCGAGCTAGAGGCATTCACTCCCTTCATGTTAAGGTGTTGAGGTTTGCGGTTTGCAACACTAAATTGGATGTTAAAATTTTCACCTGGAGTTAAAAATGGTTTAGCTATATTAAAGTATTCACCAATTCAATCAGGTGTATACCTTGCGACAGTTACTGTGGGCATTTTTTTTCCTTTTAAAATTACTTTTTTAGGTTTACGATTAATATTTTGGCAATATGATCGCTTTAGAAAACAGAAGACAAGAATATTAGGTTATAATTTATCTATACCTCTATTTTTCATTGTTTGATTTTTTATCCTCTATTTAAGATTTTGCTATACTTTTATATTGGTGAGAAAATGAATTTTGTTGCAAAAGTTGTGCAGTTTTTTTTACTCTACCGATTAGAAAACAGAAGACAAGAATATTAGGTTATAATTTATCTATACCTCTATTTTTTATTGTATAATTTTTTATACTCTATTCAAAAGTTTGCTATACTTTTATATTG
Organism: Trichodesmium sp. MAG_R04; assembly: GCA_023356515.1. Classification (GTDB taxonomy): domain Bacteria; phylum Cyanobacteriota; class Cyanobacteriia; order Cyanobacteriales; family Microcoleaceae; genus Trichodesmium. The sequence goes on from JAKQYG010000421.1 coordinate 3,551, forward strand.
GTGAAAAAATCGATTTTGTTGCAAAAGTTGTGCAGTTTTTTTTACTCTACCGATTAGAAAATAGAAGACAAGAATATTAGGTTATAATTTATCTATACCTCTATTTTTCATTGTTTGATTTTTTATCCTCTATTCAAGAGTTTACTATACTTTTATATTGGTGAGAAAATCGATTTTGTTGCAAAAGTTGTGCGGTTTTTTTTGCTCTACCGATTAGAAAACAGAAGACAAGAATATTAGGTTATAATTTATCTATACCTCTATTTTTCATTGTTTGATTTTTTATCCTCTATTCAAGAGTTTACTATACTTTTATATTGGTGAGAAAATCGATTTTGTTGCA
>JAKQYG010000422.1 GCA_023356515.1 Trichodesmium sp. MAG_R04
AGGGTGTGTAGTGCGAGCACTTTGCCTTCACACTACACACCAGCATTCTCAATAAGCGTTTTCTTTTTGTTGAAATATTCTTCAGCCCCCGAAGGTAAATTCCTTTCTATATATAGCTTTTAACTAGCTTGTAACCCCTTGAGCTCATTCCCTTTCAAAACCTCTTGGGACCTTCTCAGACGACAAATGGCAACACAATATGGCTACTTTTATTAATAGTTCTATTACTAACTATTGGGTTTGCTTTTGCAGAATATTGGATTAGTAATTGGAGTTATAGTTTAGCATTACAGTCAGACGCTAGGCATTTGTTTACCGATATCAGTACTATTATTTTAGCCTTAGTTGCTAGTTGGCTGTCACGATTACTTTTACTTTACCAGAGTAAATACTATGATCGTTTTAAAATTATTAGTGCTCTCATTAATGCTTTAGGATTATTGTTAATTTCAGTTTTAATTTTTTGGGAAGCTTGGAAACATTTACAATCTCTTAACCAAATTATTCTAAGTACTCCAATGTTTTTAACAGCATTGCTAGGTTTATTAGTTAATGGTTTGGCAATTTCAATTTTGCATGAACAAAGTCAACAAGATCTAAATATTAGAGGTGTATTTATTCATGTATTGGCAGACTTAGCCAGTTCTGTTGGGATTATTTTGGGTTTGATCGCAATTGGTATATTTCATTGTAATTGGTTAGATAGTTTTATTGGAATGGGAATTTCTCTACTTCTTGCTAGCAGTGGTGTTTCACTAATTTTTCAAGGTTTACGACAATGGTCAAGATCTTCACCCCAAAAATTACAAAAATTAGGATTACTAGAAGTCGGAACAACAAAATTGATAAATGTTATTGGCGTTGAATCTTCACGGGATGACAGAGAACAGTAGTTATTAATATTCCCATCCCCTGCGCTGATCAACTCGATGGTCAAAAAATGCTGTTAACCAATCCTCAATTAGGAACTATGATTCAATTCTTGCCGAGCTAATTTTGTGATATCAGCGATCGCCGATCTATCAACCAAAAGTTGACTGTCTAGATTTAACCATAATAAATATTCTATATTGCCAGCAGGACCTTGTATAGGAGACCAAGTTAAACCAGCATATTTCCACCCTAAATTATTAGCACTACAACATACCTGAAAAATTGCCTCAGCTTGGTCATTATAGGAACGTACCACGCCTTTTTTCCCTACTCGTTCTTTTCCTACTTCAAACTGAGGTTTAACCAACAAAATTGTCTCACGAGGCGGAATAAGTAATTTCCACAGAGCAGGTAAAATTTTAGTAAGAGAAATAAAAGAAACATCAACTACAGCTAAACTCGGATATATTTCTTTTGTCTTTTCTTGTAGTTCATAATTCAATATTAGTGAGTCACCATATAATTTTTCAGGAGTTAAATAACGTATATTAGTTCTCTCTTTCAAAATTACTCTGGAGTCGTTACGCAAGTTCCAGTCAACTTGTCCGTAGCCGACGTCAATACCATAAATTAATTTAGCACCTGCTTGTAACAAACAATCTGTAAATCCTCCTGTAGATATGCCACTATCAAGACATATTCTGTCAGAAATAGAAATAGAAAAATACTCTAATGCCTTAGCAAGTTTGTAGCCTCCCCTAGAAACATATAAGGATTTTTGTTTAACTTTAATATCTGCCCCCAAGTCAACTTCAGTTCCCGGTTTATCAATTATTTGTTGATTTACCATTACTTCCCCTGCTCTAATCAAAACCTGAGCTTTTTGTCGAGAAGTACATAACTTTAGTTCTACCAATAAAATATCTAATCTTTGTTTACGCACAAATTTTAAAGGAATGAAAATTCAATAAAGACCAAAATTATAGTGAAAGAACTCAGATGATCTCGAGTAAAGAAAATTTAACTTATGTAGATAATACAATTCTCATTCCTGAAGGCTTTATCAATAATCAATGCCAGTAAAACTTCTATTGTGTCAATTTCTATATCTAATACCAATTCTTAAAAGTCCTGTTATATTTGAAAGCTTGCAAAAATAACCTTAGAAAAAATTAATTTTTTAAATCTTAATCTTAACAGTTAAGCGGGTTTGATAAATCTTTTTATTCAACCCGCCCCTTACAATAATAACTTCAAAAAAAGAATATTAAATATCCTTTTCTGCCAACTCACTAATTAGATGATCGAAGGGTTGTGCCAAAAAATCACCAATTTGAATACCTGCAGCTTCTACTTCTGACTTAATCAGTTCTTTGAGAATGCTAATACCTACCAGAGTGGGTCCAATAGGTACTCCTAAAGAATTATAAGTTTCTCGAAGTCCCGCCAACACACGCTCATCCAAAACGTCTGTATTACCTGCTACCAAAGCATAAGTAGCATAGCGTAGATAATAATCCATATCCCGTAGACAAGCTGCATAACGACGAGTTGTATAAGCATTACCACCAGGACTAATTAATTCTGGTTGTTGTTCAAACAAATTAACTGCAGCTTGTTTGACTAAACTAGCTGCCTGAGAATTAATTAGTGTAGCAGCTTCTACTCTTGCATTACCAGTTTCAAAATAAGATTTTAATAGATCAAACCCATCCCGGTCCAAATAACGACCTGTAGCATCATAATTTTGTATTAAGCTAGTTATAGTATCCTGCATAAAATTCATCCTCCTAACAATTTATTAAACTTTCTATATTAGCCAACTTTGTCATCTTACTGACGTTGCATTTAAGGGATAGGGATAACGTAAAATTCTTCAACATTACTGATTAGGATTTTCTGCTTTATAGCGCCTACTCTCTAAGGTTATTTCATTTAGATCTTATGGTTGCTCCACAGACTGAGACTACTGGCCCGGTAGCCTAAATACTTAAACAGAAAACTTTTTGTTGTATGTCAGGACTAACCCACGCATATCAAACCATTACCCCCTAACTTTAACAACTCAGACGTCAATTATCTAACATCCCTTAACTTCCGATCATTTATCTGAAGATAAATTTGAGTTTTTGGCCCGGAGGGAATGTTTAATTGTTAAACAAGTTACTAACTTTTAAAGTCTACTTTATTTTTTACCTTTTTTATTTAAAATTACTTAATGGAGAACTTTGAAAAGGTTTGCCAAAAATTTTTCTTGACTATAATGCATTTCTTAGATTTATTGTAACATTTAATACAAAAAATTAATCATTTTCATTCTTATGATGATCCAAATGTGTTCTTAAAAGCTAGTTAGAACTAACTGCAGTTAGTCTTAACTACCCTGCTTTTTGTTTAAAACTTAAGTTGAAGCAATAAAAACTTTAAATGAAAAGTTAGCTCTTCCGGTGAGAGGCCCTACACTCTGTCGGAACAGTTCACTATAAAATCAATATGTTACTTTGTAATGTTTTGTTAAAGTTTTATGGAGCAGTAGCAGCAGCTATTAAGCCTGTCAAGAAAATCAAAAATATAAGATTTAGGAGCTAATCATAATGGCGAAAACGGCCCAAGATGTTTTGAACTGGATTGATAGTCAAGATATTCAAGTTATTGACTTGAAGTTTATTGACCTACCTGGTATTTGGCAACATTTAACAGTTCACAAAAGTCAAATTGAAGAAAGTTCTTTCACAGATGGAGTTGCCTTTGATGGCTCTAGTATTCGTGGTTGGAAAAATATTAACGAGTCAGACATGATGATGGTACTCGATCCAACTACTGCTTGGATTGACCCTTTTATGGCCGAACCCACATTAAGTATTACTTGTAGTATTAAAGAACCTCGAACTGCTGAATGGTATAGTCGTTGTCCGAGAGTTATTGCTCAGAAAGCAATTGATTATTTAATAAGCACAGGTATTGGAGATACAGCATTCTTTGGTCCTGAAGCTGAATTTTTTGTATTTGAGGAT
>JAKQYG010000423.1 GCA_023356515.1 Trichodesmium sp. MAG_R04
ACGATAAAATACTAGGAATAGCAATAGTCAAAGCACCCCCTAACCCAGAAGCACTATTCAGAAAAAGACTAGCCAAAGTTCCCAAAAGAGTTAAATTTCCCGTCCAAACTATAACTCTAACAACTCTAATAAACCCATCAAAACGATTCCAAGGGTGAGACTTTTTAGCTTTTTCCTGAACATAAATATCCAAATCCCACCACCAAGAATTAGGCAACCTAGGGAAATTATTTCGATATTCAGCCAAATTAATAGATTGAACCAATTTCTCAGAATTCAGTTTAAGTTTCCCGTCTAATTCTTGAATTTTAAATATTACAGAAGTATAAGGTATAACCTTACCAGATAAAGCCTTAGAAATAGCATCTCTAGCCAATAAAATATCTAAAACATCCTGCTCTGATAGAAGAGTCTTAGAATTATTTAACTTATCTAATGATTTTTGATAACGTTGTAAAACAGTAACTTTCATCCCCTTAACCATTTAAAAAGTAGTAATTCTCAAAAATAGGACTTACACAGAACCGAGTTTGAACCCAGTATATTTTGCCATGTCATATTACCTTAGTTTTAATTAAGTTTTGAGGTCTTAAAGTTATTTTAGATTAGTGAGAATATTTAATTATTTAATTTAAAAATTTCTAGCTTCAGTATTACGTAATATATGAGAAAATACAGTTATTGATTCAATGAGTAAAAAAAGTCACATCTAAGATAAGTCATATCCAATATTTTACAACACCAGTCCAGAGACTACCCAATATTAAGATTACTTTAGGTTGAAACTCCCCACCCTAAAGCAGGGCCGTTTCATTCTCTAAGGTGAGTCACGAAAATATAGTGGTTAGAGCAGCTTTTTTGAAGGTTTGATATGATAAATAATTCAATTATAGCTATAAGTAATTATGACAACTAAAAATCCTGAGACTATTTCTATGGACAACACTTCTACTGAGGAAGCAAATACAAACGAATTAACCGAAGACGATATTACTCTTAACTATATAGAAAATATTGAGACTGTTATTGCCGGCATGGCAGAAGAGCAAAAGGTCATGGTGGCTCAAAATGAAACGGGCCATTTGTGGAAATTTAAATATGGCACTGTAGATGTATACGTAAGACTAACTGGAGAAACTGATGATGATACTTTAACCGTTTGGTCTTATGTATTAAAGTTACCTGCTAAAAATGAACCAGAGTTGATGCGTAAATTATTAGAAATGAATTGGTTATCAACAATGGAATCTCATTTTGCCATTGTAGACAATCAAATTGCAGTTGTGGCAACTCGTACTGTAGCAGAATTATCCCCAGGAGAAATTTCCCGGGCAATAACTATTGTTGCCACTCTTGCTGATGATAATGATGAACCTTTAATTGAAGAATTTGGGCAATAAATTCAGATTGATAAACTACATCGTTACAACCAAAACCTTCTAGGAACATTGCATGCAACCTCCCTACTATGGTCTACTAAAATGAAAACTGCTGTAAGGAATGAGAATTAAATAAACCCCAAATTTTTTTTTGAAAGACCTCAGATGATTTGGAGTTTAGGCAATTTAACTTGTGTAGATAAAAAAATCTTCATTCCTAAAAAATCCTATTGTAGCAATTTTTGTAGAGATGTTTTATTGAATATCTCTACTTTTATTATAGATAATTATAATGTTTTGGCGACTCATACCCCTACTAACAACAACCGGAAAACTACAAATGGCAATAGATGAATGGTTACTACACCAACATCTCCAAGAAAAAATTCCACCAACTCTCCGCTTTTATACTTGGCAACCAGTAACCATTTCTCTCGGTTATCATCAAAAATCCTATCCCGAATATTGGCAAAATCTTACCTGGCAAGATACTCCTGTGGATATTGTCCGTCGTCCTACTGGGGGGAGAGCAGTTTTGCACCAGGGAGATTTAACTTATAGTCTTATAACCTCTGGTTTGAGTCGCCGTCCCATTGAGTCTTATCAAGCTATTTGTGAATTTTTAATTCAAGGGTGGCGATCGCTTGGTCTTGAAGTAAGCTATGGCAGTGCAGGAAGAGGTTATATTAAAAACCCAAACTGTTTTGGAACTTCTACAAATGCAGATTTAATCTTACCTAATGGTAAAAAATTTATCGGTAGTGCGCAACTGAGAAAAAAAGGAGCAATTCTACAACATGGTTCAATGATTTTAGCACCTGATATTGAATTTTTTCGCTATGTTTTTAACTCTGAAGTATTTCCTGGAGTTTCTGATTTCTCTACATCTTTTTTATCTACAAATAATATGGGAAAAAATTTGATAAATCAGATTATTGAAGCATTAATTATAGCAGCGAGTGAATGTTTTAAAATTCAATTAATTACTGAACATTTATCAGATAAAGAATGGCTAGAAATCCATAATTTTGCCAATAATAATAAAACTGAACAACCCATATTGTAGTAGTTAACGATTGGAGTTTATTTCTCGTTTTTGAATTGTTACAACCGAGACATGGCATAACATTAAAATTATATACAGGACTTACGCAGTACCGCTATATATGGTGCATAAATTTGTCTTTTTCAAGATATTATCACTACAATTAGTGCCGTTGCGTAAGTCCTAATATATTAAGTACAGGACCTATACAGTGTTGCTATATATAGTTTATTGCTATTGATTTTAAGATATTTATGCTATAGTTAAGTATATTTGCATAAATCCTGTAAATCCTGAGATAAAAATAAATTTTAATCTTAAAGGGGGTATAAAGATGGCTAAAGTTTTTACAGATAAAGTAATAATTCCTGGAGACCAGATAGACAATTATTTAGAGGCAATGGCAGAAGCAGAAGCCACAAGGCAGCCTTTCCGAATTAGCCTTGAGAACCTCAATTACAAGTTTGCTGACTACCTAGATAAAAAATATGTGAAAAAGACAGTCAGAAAGCATACTAATATTGTCGATATGTTTATTAAATTCATTTATAGACAAACTGATGTGGAAACTATTGAAGAAATTACTAGAGGCATGGTCAACTCTTATTTTCGAGGATGGTACAAGAAAAAAGTTTGGGATTCTGCCACTGATAATGATTTGAGAGTAGCCCTGCGAAAATTCTTCCAATTCCTAGCTACTGAAGAAGGAATTGTGAACCAAAAAGCTCTAGATTCTCTCAAATAAGTTGCTAACCATTACTCAATTATTAATCATTTACAGCGTTTTCAAATTGATGAATTACACCGCCATAACCAAAACCTTGTAGGGAGGTTGTATGCAACGTCCCTAGTGTAGTCGACCGACATGAAAACTGCTATAAATATTAGAAAATGGGATTGCCCTGAATGTGGTAGTCATCATGACAGGGACATAAACGCAAGTATAAATATTTTGGCTGCCGGACTTGCAGTATCAGTCTGGATCACGGTCTTTTGACCCGAAGAGAGTAAATATAAATCTCGGAAGGCGGGTGCTATGAAACAGAAGGCCCCTAACCGCGATGCTAGAGAATCCTGCCCTGTCTCGTAAGAGCAGCGTCGGGAGGATGTCAGTGCTGAGAATTATTTGAATAGGTCAATCTATGAAACGCCGTCAAATTTTACAGTTTGCTGGCTCAATGTTAGCAACCCTGGGCATAAGTCAATTAGAACTTCAAAACAAAAGGGTAGTGCTAAAAAGGAAAGGATCAAGGAAAATATAGGGTAACAGTAGTAGAGAGATGCATTTTAATGTCAGACCCCAAGCCACCCTGTCCATCATGTAATTCTGTCTTCAGTCGTCAAGAATGGTAAAACCCGTCATGGTAGACAGAATCACAAATGCCTAGACTGTGGTCGTCAATTTGTGGAAAATCCCAAGTGGACAAGAGTCTCAGAGCGTACCCAATCAACCCA
>JAKQYG010000424.1 GCA_023356515.1 Trichodesmium sp. MAG_R04
GAATACAGCCTCGTCTAGCATTAACATTAGAATGCTGTAAAAATTCCACTACCTTTGCCATTTGTGAGTAGTCCCCCGTTAAACGACAAATAGTAGCGATCGCTGCACTAGCAATAGGTTTGTCATCAGATTCTGTAAACTCCTGAATTTTGCTAATTGCAGGTTTATAGTTAAATTTTCCTAATACCTGAATAATTAAACGATAACTTTGACCAGGTTTTTCCAATAACTGAGCAATTTCTGCCAGAATTTCTTGGTCTTCAGTTCCTATTTCACCAATTGCCCAGACAGCGTTTTCTACAGTGTAGCAGTCTCCATCACCCAAACAAGCTCTAATTATGGGCAAAGCTGATGCCACATTCAAACGTCCTAATGTTTCGATCGCTTTACGTCTAGCAATTTTGTGTTCTAAAACAGGATTTGTATCTTGTATGGTTTTGATTAAGGCATTAATTGAGCGTTCGCTGGGAAAATTAACTAAATGACTTGCTGCAATATAACGATCTGATTTATCTTCTAATTCTTCTAGAGGTGCTTCTAACAAAGAAATTGCTTTTTCTTCAGTTAATCCAGGAAATATATTGAAAAAACGCTTATCCATTTTCTTGCCGTGTTAATTACAATCAAAAATTAATTTCTTAAATAGATCATAATATAGGGCTACGCGCAAATCAAAAGTCATGCGTTCACAGGACTTACGCAGAGCAACTATATCTAGTAGGGATAATGGCCGTTAACCCCTACAGATGGTGTCTATTTTCATATTTTGCGTAAGTCCTGATTCAAAAAAAACAAAAGTAGTCCCTGACTAAATTTTAGGATTTACTAATACCCTAGCCTAAATACCTATTCCTATAAACGTTTGTGACACAAACAATTGCTAAAACCTTTGTAGAGAAATGCTTAGGCATTTCTCTACTGTTTTTTGGCCAATATATATTTGGACATCCTCCCCGGTCTAAAGTCACCAGGTTTCCTACCGAGCCGTAGCCCCTCGGCGGGTTGACATTTCACAGGCTGCCGCTACTTTGGCAGTAGTCTTATGCTGAACTCAATGTCCGTTTTTTTCTGGGATTGCCCACCCGCGACTAATATATTTCTTGTGAAATAAGGACAGTCATAACATAACTTGTGAAAAAAAAATCAACCAAAAAGTTGCCCTAGAAGGGCGAGGCTTTAAACCCAATTTTTCGGTAAAAGGCGATGAATGCATTGTTAGTAGGTTAAAGAATACCTATATTCGCCAAACCTAGAATAACACCAAACCCAATTACATGACCTAAACTTGTAGTTGCTAATAGTGCAGGATAACCCATTCCCCCAAACATTTGTGGCATAGGTAATGCAGGTCCAGTACTTGGGGTAGCCATAGTAAACTTACCCACAGCGATCGCTAATATATTGCAAATAATCATTACCATTCCTACTAAAGGACTCCATTCAGGAGTATGGGGAACAGCAGCAGCAATTGTCATTAAATGAATCATGTGATTTCTCTCTCTGGAAATAAACAGTAATTAAAACTGGGACAACTGAAATTTTATGCTCTTCTTAATACAAGAATATTAAAAAGAACCAGTCTTGAAGGCAGCAGTGGCAATTGTGAAAAATATTCTTATGACTTCAATGCCGAATGCAACAGCTATAATAGCAAAAATTTCACGGACAAGACGAGGTGGATTTCCATTTTTCCAACGAAGGGCACTACCATAATAATGTGGTTTATACTGATATGTATTACCATCTCCTAAATAGCGTTTCATGCTTTGCTCTTTAGGTAAAGCAGGCAGATTCTGATCACTGGAAAAGAGCCTTAGAGAACGGCGACCTGGCACGATATTTTCACCAAAAGCTGCTATATATTCATCACTGCTTGTCAATTTTTCTGCAAAAGCTCTGAGTCCTTCTGTTGCTAAAAAGGAACTCCACTGATACTTTTCCTGTTGTTCTGGAAAACGGCCAAGAACTCTTTCAAAACAAAGACAAACAAAATGATAGTTGCTATTAACTCCCAGAATATAATCTCTATACATTTCTGAACAAAGCAACTCGCAAATCATCTGTTGAGTTGTTAGTTTACCTGTCAAAAACAATGAATCCAGTTGATCATTGTGAAAGAAATCAAAATTTCGGTTTTCTTTAAATAGTTGTCGATAGATCGCTTTTAAACAAGATGGACGATCTAAATAATCCTGTGTCGGATAAAATTCTATCAAGCTTGTATTAATGGGTTGTGTCTTCATAAAAAATCTTTAAACTATCTTTGAGGAAATTGTGTTTTGTTAACCAAGTATTGCTTATTTTTTTTAGATTGAGAAATAAAGAGTTTTTGTAGTTCTCAATTACTTATTTTTTTTCTCCAATATTTTTACTTGGACTAATAACAAACTAAACTATCGTTCCAGACAATACGAACACAGTCAAAAATTACTGCCAATTAGACTAGCTGTTGTTTTGCCTCTTTAATGGGATATTTATATCTAACTTTTATGCTGTTATAGTTTTTTATTTTTAATTTTGGTTAGACATAGACTTCACTTCCATGGAGATTGAGTACTGTCTTTTTTAATTCAATTTATTCTTGGGTTATTAAACCGTAATTCTTTTATTAAATTAACTATCTCCACTACAAAGAAAAAGAAGCTATCTACATAATTTATTATTATTTAAGACTTTCTGGAAGTTTGTCAAGCAATTAAATAGCAAAAGTAATAAAAATTAACTTGACCGGAAAATAGGGTCTCTATTACCTTGCCCATAAGTGGGAGATATATAAATTGATTAACTGGGAAGACATCAGCTATAATCGACTAAGATTTATGCCAAGGTACTAACTCAACTCTTGAGGAAATTGTTATTAATTCTAAGATATCAACTAAAAATACTGCCAACTTATTAGACAAGAAAGATGGACATTAATGATAAATTAATAGAAGCAGCTAAAAACGGTCAAATTGATTTAGTCAAAACTTTGATTGCCCAAGTTGATGAGATTAATGCTAGAGACAATCTTTTTAGCAGGACGGCTTTGATGTGGGCGGCTCGACAAGGAGAAATTGGCACTGTTAAAATTCTGTTGAAGCAAGGAGCAGATATTAATGCTGGTGATAAATACGGTGTTACAGCTTTGCAGGCATCTGCCTCTTTTGGTCATACTGCAACAGTTAAAACTATTCTTGAATATGGAGCAAATATTAATGTCCAAGATATTCGAGGATGGACGGCTTTAATGATGGCTGTCGCCCATAACCATCCTGACACAGTAAAAGTGTTACTAGAAAATAAAGCCCGAAAAGATATTCAGGAAGAAAATGGCCTAACCCCATTGATTATGGCTCAAAAATACAATAATTCTAATATGGTAGAATTATTGGAATCTTGATTTATTTATTATTAATTTTCCATGGTCAATATTTCTGAGAAATTACCAAATCCCATAGAAAATGAACAGTTATTAGAGCAAATAAACGAACAACTTGCCGAAAAAACATTTAACTCACAAGACTCTGAACTATTGCAAAAAATGGTAGAAGCCTTGGCAGATAAGCGAGGTATGATTCGATTAGGTTTTGTTGAGGCTTTTGGTCAAATTGGCAAACCAATAACTCCTTTTTTATTAGAGGCACTAGCTCATCATCCTGATCCTGTAGTGAGGCGCTCGGCAGGAAAAGGATTAGCTAAAATTCAAGAGCCACACTCTATTCCCACTTTAATTAATGCACTATTGAATGATGAGGATATAGTAGTTAAAAGTTCATCCGCAAGGGCACCCATTTTAGCTAAAAAGTGGTTTGAATTAGTAGAAATTCCAATAGCAGATATGAATAGGGAAAGTTTACGCATTAAAGAAG
>JAKQYG010000425.1 GCA_023356515.1 Trichodesmium sp. MAG_R04
TAAACTTAAAACTCGGAGAAAAATATTGTTCAATAAGTCAGCTTCTTGATATAGATTTTATGATTGCTTCAGAAATAGATTTAGCTATTGAACTGGGAGAAAAGTTAGACACCTTAAATATTCCATATTATTTAGGGGGCGGTCTTGCTAGCTCCTTTTGGGGGGAGCGGAGGCAAACAGCAGATGCCGATATTATAGTTATTTTAGAGCCAGAAAAAGTACAAGAATTTATAGCAGCTTTATCAGTAGAATTTTATGTAAGCGAGATTGCTATAGATGATGTTATGATGGGTCGCAACAATAGCTTTAATGTGATTCACAAGGCATCAGTTATCAAAGCTGACATTTATCCTATTAAGCAATCTAATGCTTTTGACTTATCAGCAATGTCGCGCCGGAAACAAGTACATCCTTTTTCTACAAATAAAATTATTTATATTGCTTCTGCTGAAGATGTGATTTTGCAGAAATTAAGGTGGTATAAACTCACTAAAAATCAATCTGAGAAACAATGGCGTGATATTTTGGGTGTTCTTAAAGCTAGGAGAGATGAAATAGATTATGGTTATGTGAAACACTGGAGTGATAAACTTAAAGTCTCTGGAGAACTAGACAGAGCTATTGATCAAGCGACATTACCTGAACAATAGGAAAAATAGACTAAAAGTCAGTAGTTATCAAATCCTACTGACTTATTTTATTGGGGAGTTATTACTACATTATCGGCAATAGATTCACCTGTAATAGGAACATTCACCATTTCCATGCACTTGTCAATAAAAGCCTGTTAAAATCAGGACTTACGCAAAGGCTCTATATATAGTGCCTTGGTGCGTTACGAAGTGTGCAATTCATGTTGCGAAGCGTTCGCTCTGCTTGGCGTCAGCAAAATACACCCTACCAATAGCGTTCATGCGTAAGTCCTAATGAATAGAAATTATCTACATAGATTAGATAATTACACTACAACAGAATTTATAAAAAGTAACTTGACGTGTAAACAATATAGTCATAATCTGGCTCTGTAACAACAAAATCATTGACATCTAAATTCGGAGCATTCTGTAAGATGGCAAATACACCTCCTCTTTCTGGAGGTGCATAAATCAATTCATCAGCACCAAAATTCTCCTCAATACCATTAGGATTATAGAAAAGACGACCATTTAGAGAATTATAAATAATCAGGGCAGGATTATTTATTCCTTCATCATCATTGGTAATAATAGCGAACTCACTTTCATCCAAAGTACCCCCTATACTAAAAAACGATGACTGACTCAAGGCAATTTTATCCTCTTGGGCTTTATTAAAATCAGTAATAACGTCAATACTATAAAAACTAGGGTTGAAAGCTGAGCCAAAAGAAAAGCGATCGCTACCTAGTCCCCCAGTTAAAGTATCATTACCTTCTCTACCATCAAGAGTGTCATCACCTGCTGCACCAAAGAGATTATTCGGGAAGCGGTTGCCAACAATGCGGTTATCAAGATTGTTGCCAGAACCGTTGAGGCCAAATCTACCACCGTCAAAATCTTCATTCAGATTGAGAAATTCTATATTAGGACCTAATTGATAATCTACATAAGAAATTACCAAATCTACTTCCCCTGAATTTTCTCCTTCTAATTCAGTGATAAAATCTTCAGGAGTATCAACAACATAGGTGTCGTTACCTTCGCCACCATTCATTACGTCAATACCACTTCCCCCATTAAGCTCATCATTACCCTTACCACCGTTTATCCTATCATTGCCACTACCACCGAAGATCAAATCATCACCCTTACCGCCATCAACAAGGTCATCGCCAGGACCTGCATTTAGTTGATCCTCATTACGACCCCCAAATAAAGCATCATTACCATCACCCCCAAACAAATTATCAAAGTCGCTACCACCATCAAGCACATCATCACCATTTCCAGCAATTAGGGAGTCTGTACCGGCACCACCAATGATTGTATTATTACCAAAAACACTTAAAAGTTCGTCATTTCCCGCACCACCATTAATGGTATCATTACCAAAACCACCATCAATAGTATCTGCTCCTGGGAGACCATTAATTAGATCGTCTCCAGAATTATTTTGGTCTGCTTGAGGAAAAAAGTCAGCACCTTCAGTTAGTACAAAATTAGTCATTTTTTTCTACTATTGTTACTTTTAAATACATACATAAATTATATCATCTGAATGTTGTGGGTACAGAAATTACAGATAGGAGTAAAGAAAACCAAACATAGTAGGACAAATTTACGGATTTATAGATTTGCAGAGGTGCTTGTCTTAGTCCTTGTTCTTGATCCCGCTTAGCCCAGCGACTAGCAGGGCTTTTTCATTCTCAGCGATCGCCACCGATAAAAATTAAAAGAGGAAATCCATCTAGCTAAGTCATAAGAAGTAATATTTTCTCTACAATTAAGACGTATTCTATGCAATGCTTTCAGGTTTATAGCTATGATTATAAATGGATAATATTTTCTCTATAATTCTGGGATTGAAAGGCTCTTTGTCCAAAATTATCAGCCCTATATTTACAATAAATAATATCTCTAACTGATAACTGAAATGACAGCTACTCTTGATTTAAAATATATTGCTGGTGCTTTACCAATTTTTGTCGAACCAGAACAAAAAGAAAAGTTTTTATTTGTTTTAGGTACTTTAATGACTAGATTAATTAGCTTGAGAAAAGGTGCAGAAATCATGGGGATTGATGCTGAGAAATTGTTGCAAATCTTGGATTTATTAGGTATTGAATTTTCCTATCTTTCTTCTGAGGATATAGAACAGGAACAAAGGTGGTAAAAGTTTTGAAAATTGTAATTAATTCGTCTCTTATCATCTTTTTAGTCAGGTTTCAAGCTTTAGAATTATTTCTTAATGACAATTATGAATTTTATATAACGCCCTCTGTTGTCACTGAAATTCATGCTAAAAGTAATGAGATAAGTCGGGCGTTGGCTCCTGTATTAGCAGCAGAAAAGTTAATAGTACAAAGCACTAATTTAACTTCTTTATTTAATCGGTTATATAAGAGTTTTCGTCGGGGTCAATCAGAAACTATTGCTCTGGCTACGGAATTACAAGCTGATTTTGTAATTTTAGATGATTTAGCTGCTAGAAAAATAGCTACTAATTTAGGATTAAATGTAAAAGGAACTTTAGGGATTTTGAAAAAGTTAGTTGTAGAGAGAAAAATAGAAATAGGCAATAAAGATGAGTTTTCTCAAAATATTTTCAACCTCAAATTTATAATTTTTTCTTCTATTTTTTATGCTGTATTTCGTGATATTTAGGAGTAATAAATAATTCCCTATTTCCGGCTATTTTTATCGAAAAAATTATGCCTGTGAAATTATTAAATTAACTTTGCCAACTCCTCAACCCTAAACCCCTACCCATTGACACCAAACAACACAACAAAACCATCCAAAGAGACCCCGAGCAGTAGGCAACTTATATGCAACCTCCCTACAAGATTTTAGTTATAGCGATGTAGTTCATCAATTTGAAAAGCGCTGTATAAATTATCCGCCAACCCCATATCTTGCTCCGCAACATAAAATACCCCTACAGATGGTGTATTATTTGATATACGTGTGTAAGTCCTAGTGACCTACATCGACTGAAAATTAAAATCAAACATCTTAAATGGATCATGTCTGCAAAAAAACTAACAGGTAACGAAATTAGAAAAAAGTTTCTTAACTTTTATCAACAAAGGGAACACACAATTTTACCCAGTGCATCTCTAGTTCCCGAAGACCCCACAGTATTACTCACTATTGCGGGAATGTTACCATTTAAACCCATATTTCTCGGACAA
>JAKQYG010000426.1 GCA_023356515.1 Trichodesmium sp. MAG_R04
GATTTAAAGAAATGAATGGCTAGTGGAGGTTTTGTCAAAACTCTTGGACAATGCTTGTAAGTTTACTCAGGCTGAAGGAAGAGTAATAATTACAGCTGCTTCTAATAGTGAAAATATGTTAGAGGTGACTATCTCTGATACTGGCCGTGGGATTGAACCTAATAGGTTAGAGGCTGTATTTGATCGTTTTTATCAAGAAGAAGGTGCTTTAAGACGTAGTGTTGGTGGTACTGGTTTAGGTTTAGCTATTTGTCGTCAGATTATTATTTGTTTAGGAGGGAAAATTTGGGCTAAGTCGATGGGTAAAGAGCAGGGCAGTCAATTTCATTTTACTATTCCAATGGTTGGTAATATTTAGAATTAACAACAGTGACATACTCCCATTTTTATCTGAGATTGAAAGAAAGCCTATAGAAAGGTCAAAAGTAGCGGTAGCCCATGAAACGTGAACCCGCCGAGGAACTACGGCTGGGTAGTAAACCCCATGCCTTTAGGCTGGGGAGGATTTCAAATCCGTTTTGCGGCTCACTCAAATCATCACTTTTGTAACAGAACCTTACAATTTTTTAAACTTGAGTAATCCTGATGATAGGATACCATAAAAAGGTTCATACAAAAAATCTATGGCAGACGAACTAACAGGACAACCTCCAATTTTTGGTGGCAGCACTGGTGGGTTGCTAACCAAGGCCGAAGTTGAAGAAAAGTATGCTATTACCTGGACTAGCTCTAAAGAACAGGTTTTTGAAATGCCGACAGGGGGCGCAGCAATTATGAGTCAAGGTGAAAATCTACTCTATTTAGCCCGCAAAGAGCAGTGTTTGGCCCTCGGTACTCAACTACGAACTAAATTCAAGCCTAAAATTGAGGACTTTAAAATTTATCGGGTTTTCCCCGATGGTTCTAACGAATACCTACATCCGAAAGATGGTGTCTTTCCTGAGAAGGTGAATAAAGGCCGTTCTTATGCAGGTAAAATTGCTCGTAATATTGGCAGTAACCCAGAACCTGCGGCTCTTAAGTTTACTAGTAAAAAATCCTATGAATAATAGAATTAGGATCCACTAATATATATATGGGATAGAATTATCAGTGAATAATAGAAGCATTTAAGACTGGTAAGTTTCTTTGCATTTTATATCTTTAAGATTATTAAAATCTCAGTTTTTAGATATTTTATTTAAAGCTGAGGTTTTAATTTTGTTATGGTCGCAATTACAATAACTGTTTATTATAACCTTGGATGTAAAAATACCAAATGGATTTTATAGAGCAGCAACATTGATGGGCATTCTCATAGGGTGTTCTTATCACCAGAGATTGTGAGTATAAATACTAACATTAAAATAAAATAGTTACAATTCTCTAATACCAATTTCAAAATTTATGATTTTTCCAGACTTCTCTCAATTTTCCCAACTAGCGAAACAAGGTAACTTTGTCCCTGTCTACGAAGAATGGATAGCAGACCTTGATACTCCTGTTTCTGCTTGGTATCGGGTTTGTACTGATCAACCCTACAGTTTTTTATTAGAATCAGTTGAAGGTGGAGAAAAAATCGGACGGTATAGTTTTCTTGGTTGTGACCCATTGTGGATATTAGAAGCAAGAGGCGATCGCACTACTCAAACCTACCGGGATGGCACAGTTAAAAATTTTGAGGGCGACCCCTTTGATATTCTAGATAACTGCCTACACCCTTATCAACCTGTAAAATTACCTCAATTGCCTGCTGGTATTGGAGGGTTATTTGGTTTCTGGGGTTATGAGTTGATTCGGTGGATCGAACCTCGTGTTGCTGTTTATCCAGCTACTGATAATGATTTGCCTGATGGTTTGTGGATGCAGGTGGATAATTTGCTGGTTTTTGATCAGGTAAAGCGGAAGATTTGGGCGATCGCCTACGCCGATCTACGCTCTCCAGAGGTAGACTTAGAGGCAGCTTATCAACAAACTTGCGATCGCGTTTCCCAGTTAGTGCATAAATTACAATCTCCGCTACCACGACAAAATACTTTACTAGAATGGCAATCACCTGAAGGAAAAGAAAAAGAAGTTAGAGATATATATAATAGTAACATATCTCATGGCGAATTTTGTGCAAATGTTGAAAAAGCTAAAAAATATATCAAAGCAGGAGACATTTTTCAGGTAGTTATTTCCCAGCAACTTTCTGCTGAATATACAGGAGAACCGTTTGCTCTGTATCGTTCCTTGCGGCTAATAAACCCTTCCCCATATATGGCTTATTTTAATTTTGGTAATTGGCAAATCATTGGTTCGAGTCCGGAAGTTATGGTGAAAGCGGAAAAAACACCTGATGGCAAACGCCTTGCTACTGTTAGACCTATTGCTGGTACTCGTCGCCGTGGTAAAACTCATGCAGAAGATAATAGTTTAGCTGAGGAATTGTTGCAAGATCCGAAGGAAAGGGCAGAACATATTATGTTAGTTGATTTAGGTCGGAATGATTTGGGGCGAGTTTGTAAGGTGGGAACAGTCAAAGTTGATCAGTTAATGATAATTGAGCGTTATTCCCATGTGATGCACATTGTGAGTAATGTAGTGGGAGAATTGGCAGATGGTAGAACTGCTTGGGATTTATTGAAAGCTTGTTTTCCTGCAGGAACTGTGAGTGGTGCGCCGAAAATTCGAGCGATGGAAATAATTAATGAATTGGAGCCTTGTCGGCGGGGCGTTTATTCTGGAGTTTATGGGTATTATGATTTTGAGGGTCAATTGAATAGTGCTATTACTATCAGAACTATGGTTGTTAGGCCGAAAAATAATGGTAAATATGCTGTAAATGTGCAAGCAGGGGCTGGTTTGGTTGCAGATTCTGTACCGGAAAAAGAGTACGAAGAAACTATTAACAAAGCTAGAGGTTTGTTAGAAGCAATTAGGTGTTTAAAAAATAATTAAATGGTTACTAGACAGTAAGAAGTTTCTGTCTTCATAAAACAGTTGGTTTCATGTGACAAAATGCTCTAAAGCTGAGTATCTCCTGAATAGCGCTCGACCATTCAAAAGCGCTATCCTCAACAGATTACCTCCGTGGATTTAGATTACAGTTTTGAGCTGATTTTAGTTCAGATAAACTCCCTTGAGCAACTGCGTCAAAAAATCTTAGAGTCGTCTTATCAAACAGTCAATTAAGGTTAATATTTTCAGCAACATCACAATGTTTTTTTAATAGTTCTATTTCTCTTGTGCAACAAAAAGCGATCGCTAACCAAATAACGATATTTTAACAGTCTATCTCACTGATATTTTACAATTACTCGGACTTCTTACTTGCTGGCACGGAATGGGAAATATTAGATATTGAATGTTTTGGAAGCAATAGCGATCGCCTCCATCAATTGGGGAATAGGCAAAACAGAGTCTCTGGAGAAATCTTGTTGCAAATAGCCAGCAATATCACCCAAGTTATTGATGGTATATTCCTAGGCTACTCAGACTACGAGCAAGGGAACAAGATGCTCTCACTACTATTCTTCTACTGGGCGAAAATCCAAATTAGAACAATCTGGGTTTGATGAATTGTCAACAACTTCAACCAGAATGGCTTTACCTTTTCGCTCTCCTTCTGGAGAGAATCTTAGGTTTTCTCCAGATGTTTCCTTAGCTGGAAGATTTACTTCTTTGACTTTTTGCAAAACTGTAGACCTAGTGACGTTTTCGTTTGAATTAGACAAGGCAGAAATGGCAGAAATAAAAGCCTGAGTCCCATCATAGCTGGCAGCAGTGAGCCAACTAACTTCTCCTCCCCATCTATCTTTTACTTCAGTAGAAAAATTTTTTGCTTCTGGCGTTCCTTT
>JAKQYG010000427.1 GCA_023356515.1 Trichodesmium sp. MAG_R04
TATTCAATTTGCTGTTAACCCGGTGAATGGGGATTTTATTGTGATTGAAATGAACCCACGGGTGAGTCGGTCTTCTGCTTTGGCGTCAAAAGCAACTGGTTTCCCTATAGCGAAAATGGCGGCAAAGTTAGCAGTTGGTTATACTCTGAATGAAATTCCGAATGATATTACGAAAAAAACGCCAGCTAGTTTTGAACCTACTATTGATTATGTAGTTACGAAAATTCCTAGGTTTGCTTTTGAGAAATTTCCTGGTTCCCAAGCAGTGCTGACTACTCAAATGAAGTCTGTTGGTGAGGCAATGGCAATAGGTCGCACGTTTCAGGAGTCGTTCCAGAAAGCTTTACGATCTTTGGAAACAGGTAGAGCTGGTTTTGGTGGCGATCGCTGGGAAAAAGTACCCAGTTTAGAACAAGTAAGGGCGGGGTTACGGACGCCTAACCCAGAAAGATTATTTACGGTTCGTTATGCTTTATTATTGGGAATGACTCTAGAAGAAATTTATGAGTTGACTGGGATAGATATTTGGTTTCTGGATAAAATGCGGGAGTTGATAGATACAGAAAAGTTGATTAAGCGCACTCCGCTTCAGGAATTAACAAAAGACGAGATGTGGAATATTAAACGACAGGGTTTTAGCGATCGCCAAATTGCTTATTGCAGTAAGACTACCGAAGACGAAGTCAGAAGCTATCGGTTGAGTTTGGGAATTAAACCTGTTTACAAAACTGTGGATACTTGTGCTGCAGAATTTGAAGCTCTAACACCTTACTATTATTCTACTTATGAAGAAGAGTCAGAAATTTTACCATCGGAAAAACGGAAAGTCATGATTCTGGGAGGGGGACCTAACCGTATTGGTCAGGGAATAGAGTTTGACTATTGTTGCTGTCATGCTAGTTATGCTTTGGGAGACGATGGGTTTGAAACAATAATGGTTAACTCTAACCCGGAAACTGTCTCCACTGACTATGATACTAGCGATCGCCTTTATTTTGAACCTTTGACTAAAGAAGATGTACTGAATATTATTGAAGCGGAAAACCCGGAAGGGATTATTGTTCAGTTTGGCGGACAAACACCTCTAAAATTAGCGGTTCCCCTACAAAAATATTTAGAGCAAGCAGAGACTCAAACAAAAATATGGGGTACTTCGCCAGACTCCATTGATCGTGCTGAAGACCGGGAACGGTTTGAGAAGATTTTGCGAGATTTAGATATTCGTCAAGCAGCAAATGGTCTAGCTCGTAGTTTTGAGGATGCGTTGGAAGTGGCGCAGAAAATTGGTTATCCAGTGGTGGTGAGACCTTCTTATGTTTTGGGAGGTAGGGCAATGGAAATTGTCTATTCTGACCAAGAGTTGGAACGTTATATGAAGTTTGCGGTACAGGTGGAACCAGAGCATCCAATTTTAATTGACAAATTCTTGGAAAATGCTATTGAGGTCGATGTGGATGCTATTGCTGATGCTACGGGTCAGGTAGTGATCGGTGGTATTATGGAACATATTGAGGAAGCAGGTATTCACTCTGGTGACTCTGCTTGTTCTATTCCTTATCAAACTTTAGCTCCTGCTGCGGTGGAAACAATTCGTCAATGGACTGTGGCTCTGGCAAAGGCGTTGAATGTTATTGGGTTAATGAATATTCAGTTTGCTGTGCAGGGGGAAATGGTATATATTTTGGAGGCAAACCCCCGTGCGTCGCGAACGGTACCTTTTGTGTCTAAGGCAATAGGGATACCTTTGGCAAAAATGGCGTCTCTGGTGATGTCTGGGAAAAAGTTGGAGGAATTGGGTTTTGTAGAGGAACAGGTACCTGATCATGTTTCTGTGAAAGAGGCAGTGTTACCATTTACTAAGTTTCCTGGTACAGATACAATATTAGGACCGGAAATGCGCTCGACTGGTGAGGCGATGGGTATTGATATTGATTTTGGTAAAGCTTTTGCTAAGGCACAGTTATCCGCGGGGCAAAAGTTGCCTTTAGAGGGAACAGTGTTTGTATCAATGAGCGATCGCCATAAGGAAGCAGTTGTATCAGTGATTAAAGATTTAGTTGATTTGGGCTTGCAAGTGGTGGCGACTGAAGGAACTCGGAAGGTGTTGTGTTTGCATGGTTTAGATGTGGGTTTAATGTTGAAGTTGCATGAGGGGAGACCTAATATTTTGGATGGAATTAAGAATGGAAAAATTCAGTTGATTATTATAACTCCTTCTGGGGACGAGGACCGTGCAGATGGGATTAACATTCGGCGGAGTGCGTTGGATTATAAAATACCGTTAATTACTACTATTGCCGGGGCGAAGGCAACGGCGGCGGCGATCGGAGCCTTGAAGTCTGGAGCGTTGGAGGTGATGGCGATACAGAGTTATTATTAGAGAGTATTCAAAGAAAGGTAGAGGGCAGGAGGGATCAATCCTGACGCGGAAGCTACGAACCTTCTGGAGCCTAAAGGGAGCAGGGGTTTCAATTCCTTGCTGAAGTCGAGTTTAGTGGCTACTTTTGAGGAGGGGTTAGGCTCCCCTCCTGAAGGTTAGTTTTTGCTTTCTGCTACTATTTTATTAACTCAAAAATGGTTGTAATTGGTGTGATTTGCCTAAAGAATTACCACCTTATTCAACAGTTTATTTGCATTACAAACAATGGCCTAAAGAAGGGGTGATAGATACAATAATGAACAGGACTTAGGCAAAGACACTATATATAGCGCATGACAATTTCGACTATCTTCACTTTAGCTTCATGGGTTAGCGGAGCTTTCTGTCAGCAATGCCTAACTATATTTTATTCAAAAAACCTTTATTTATTCAAGTTAAATAACCTTTATTTTAATTGAATGATGTTTCAATTGGTCGGTTAGATATTTTGATAATAATTCGTGCTTAACTTGATAAATACTTTTTCCTTTTTTAAAAGCAAATCTTTTTAAGAAGTTCCATACTAGCATTGTAGTGAAACTTCCTCTTGAATTTGCCGTAGCATCTCCTGTTTATCTAAAGAAAAACCTAGATAATGTTTGCCTGTAACAAGATAATATAGCAAAGCAGCAATACAGTATTGTTCAGCTTTTTTGGTAAATTTTGGCAAAGGTTTTTTCTGACTCCTATGTGACATTTCTTTTCAACTTCACAACATAGCAAGATAACAGGTGCTCCAAAAGCTACCATTATATCAGGAGCTTAGGTAATTTTCAGACTTCCTTCTACCGGATACCAAAGTAAATATCCTGCCACAAACACTATTTCATCATCGGTAAATAACCAGCTTAAATTATCATAAATAACTGTTATTCAAGGAAATAGTTTAGTATTATCTACTATCAGTTTACCATCAATTTCTGGATAAATAATAGTTGATTTTTTTTCAGATTCTACTTGGTAAACTATCTTGCCTCCCATAATATTTTTACTTTTAATTATAACATTTAAGACTTAATTTTTACCTAATAATAATGAGCCTGGCATCGCTTTTTTTATCCAGTCTGTAATTAAAATTTGTTCGCGATCGCAGGACTCAACTATCTCACCATTTAAGTTGCGCAATACTATTTCTGCTGGAATTTCAATTTCTTCCCCAGTAGGTATAATTATTTTCTCTATTTGAGTTACTGCAAAAGGTCGCAAACTTTGAAACACAACATAATTTCCACTTTCTCCTGCTACAACTTCGGCTAAACCAACATCTTTTCGATATTTAACTAATTTGTGCTTAGACTTCATTCGCGAAAACATAGAAGTAGTGCGGTTGCCTTTAAAAAAAGTTGACTGGGTTGGTTTCCCCCAGTTTTTCCGCAAAGAAACGGGGTC